>JAQICF010000035.1 GCA_027858795.1 Candidatus Delongbacteria bacterium
TAACCTGCTATATTCTTTTTCATCAAGAGAATAGGCTTTTATTATTGTATCTTCAACACTTTTACTTGTGGAATTTTCTATAATAAATCCATTTTCACCATCTTTTATCTGCTCTTTAAATTGATCTAAATTTGAACATAAAACTGGGACACCACAATATAAAGCTTCAATAGATGCTAAAGGAAAGCCCTCAGATCTTGATGGAATTATAAAAAATCTACTCTCGTTCAATTTTCTTGCAATATCAACATGGTCTAGACCTGAATATATTTTAATATTATATTCTTTTGAAATGCTCCTTAATTCATCTAAATAATCACCAATGCCAATAAAGCACCATCTATAATCCAATTTAAAATTCTTTATTGCTTCGATTATAAGGTCAATACCTTTAATCTTTGTAAAGCTACCTACAAATGTAAAATCATATTTTTTTTTGACTTCCTTATTATAGTAAAATATTTCGTGATTTACTCCTGCTGGCAAATTATAATTTGATTCTAAGAAAAATTTATTATGAAAATTATTCGCTAATTTTTTTCCTACACAAATTGTAGTTACTTTTGCAAATCGTAACAATAGATTTATTGTTTTTCTTAACAAAATATTTTCTGGAAACATGTTAACATCACTTCCATGCAATGTTAAAATAATAATGGATCGTGGATGAAATAATTTATAGATAAAACCAAAGATACAGTGAAAAGATAAGTAATGAATATGTAAAACATCATAGTATTTAAATAGCAGAAAAATTGAAGAAAACATAAAGTGTAAATATTTAAATACACTCCCGAAAAAATTTGTATTCCTTCTTTTCATTGCTTTTATTTCAAATACATGATCTTTGAAATTATTATGTAAATATTCATATTGATTTTTAACAAATATCCCACCATAATGAAAATCTTTTGAAGGATACATATTTGAATAAATTAAAATTTTCAAAAAGAACTCTATTTTAATACTTCTTTATATAGTCTAATGTAACTATTATACATTTTGCTTACCGAAAATTCATTAATTATTTTTTCATAACCATTCATACCAAATTTTTTACGTAATGATTCGTTTTCAATTAGTATTTTTATTTTATTTCCCATATCCTGTACATTGAATGGCTCGACTAAAAATCCTGTTTCATTATCGAAGACCAGCTCTTCAGTTCCACCGTTCCTAGTAGCTACAACTGGTTTTTTCATAGCCATATATTCCATAATTGAATTTGGGATACCTTCCCTGTGAATTTTTACATTTGTGGATAGCACACATATATCACATAAACTTATTATTACTTCAACATCACTTCTAGCCCCCACGAAAATGAATCTGTCTTTATTTATTCCTTTTGATTTTACTATGTGCTTTATTGTTTCTAATGTGTCACCTTCTCCAACCATAATTAGAGACAAATCGTATCCATCTTCAATCAATTTACTTATTGCTTGAATTACTGTTTTATGATCTTTTTGAGCATAAAACCTTGCTATCATTCCAATAACATATTTGCTTTTAATATTTTCTGACACATCAATGTTGATTTCTTTCTTCTCTATTCTGCTTATATCAAATCCATTGTGAATAACTCTGTATTTCTTGTCTTCTTTTTTTCCATAAGCTTCCAATCCTGCTCGCGAGTTTGCAATAATCCTTGACGAAAAAAGAAATAGCAATTTAGAATAAATCCATGACTTAGATAGTGTTTTGCATGGTATTGCATTTCTAATGCTGCCATTAATTAGACAAGCTCCGTTTATTAGTTTTGCAGGTAATACTGCTAATGTTGAATACCACTCCCATGAATGTATTATATCAGGTTGAAATTCATTTACTGTCTTAAGTATATTAATTATTAGTTTAAAATCAAAAAATTTAGTTTTATTAAGAATTACATAGTCAATCGACAAATTTTTAAAATCTTCATATAAAGGATGATTATATAAAACAATTACAAGAGGGATTATGTCGTTATGCTTTTTAATTTCTTTTAATAAGGTGGTTAGCTGCCTTTCTTTACCACCACCCATACCCAAAGTATCAACAATGTATAATATTTTCATTTAAATTTAATCCTATTGTTGGGCAAAGCTTATAATCGGTTTGTTCTTTCAAGTTCTTCAAGTTGATTTAAAATTTCCTGTTTTCTTTTTTCCCCTTTAGAATCAACAAATATTGCATGCTTCAAAGCTGATTTTTTATATTCTTCTAAAGTTTTTATTTTCCGTGCAGGTACACCACCGTAAACACTATTTGATTCAACATTTCCTGTAACTACACTATTTGCAGCAATCACAACATTGTCTCCTATAGTTGCACCTGGCATGACAGCTGAGTTTGACCCAAAGAAAACATTGTTGCCAACTTTAATCCTTTTAAAAATATTTATATTGGGATATTCTTTTCTAAATATCCCAACCCCTCCATCGTGAGTATGAAAAGCAATATTTTGTGTAATTGTAATATCATTACCCAGGGTTACTAGGTACGGTTCTGATCCAAAAAATATATTTCCAGTTACTCTTATATTTTTACCAGCTTTAAACTTTAATCTTTTCTTATAAACATTTATTTTTTCATAAGGATCAGCAAGATATAATTCAGCACGTAAAACAATTTTATCAAAAAGATTTTTAAATTTTTTTATCATTATTTTACCCTTTTATTAAATCTATAACATTTTTGGCAAGTTCTAGATAATTAAAGTTTTTTAATGCTGCATTTCTTCCAGCTTCCCCAATTTTTTTAGCTTTATCAGGGTATGACAATAGCTCAATTATTTTATTTGCAAAAGATTCTACACTATCGGGTTCTGCAATATATGCATCTACACCATTGGTTAAGTAAAGAGAAATTTCCCCAGTATTCGTGATAACTATAGGATTAGATGTTGAAAGATATTCTCCCAGCTTAGTAGGGAAACAAGAATCCGCTTGTTCACTTGATGGTTTTGCTAATACCAATCCTGCTGCGGAATTTAATAGTTCTATCATTTCTTGTCTAGAAATAAAACCTTTAAAAACAATTCTGTCTTTGACTCCTCCTTCTTCAACAGCTTTGTTTATCGCTTCTTTGTCAGGTGTATTATCAATGTTACCAGTAAGGAGTAAATCTGTTTCCGGGAATTCCTTGGCAATAAGGTTAAATGCCTTAATTATTGTAACAATACCATCTTTAATCTGATATAAAGGCCCTGTATAAACTAAATTCCTTGTCCTAGGAACTTCGCTTCTATATATATCTTTCTCATCGATAATCACAGGATGCAGAAGCATTTTCGTCTTCTTTGATGTCATTTTAGAATAGTGATCGTATAGATATTCAGAGATCGCTAAAAAGCCATACAAATTCTTATAGATAAACTTGCTATAGAGATAATTCTTTAATTTGTAAATTCCATGTTGTTTTTTACCATGAAAGGGCAACTCTGCTCTTTCCACAATAAATTTAATCCTAAAAAAATTAAATACCAGTTTGAAGAGCATCACATGATAAAAAGAATTACTACTAATCAACATAGCAGCATCACATTTATTCTTAACTACTGTGTGTGCAGCATAAATTGGGCCAAAAATATCATCAATTCGTCGTTTGATAAAATACTTACTTCTTATAGGCGATTTAACTGAATATTTAAATTTGACACCCTTAACTTCTCCAGATCTGATTGTGTTTTTAGTCGTTGAAGCAGTACAATATTTTTCTGTAGGTTTTACAGCAATAATATCAACATCAACACCATTCTCTTTTAATCCTTTAGCATGGTAAACAACTCTATTTGTTGTTGCCATACCTTCAGGAAAACAAGCCAAAGTTAGAATCGAAACTTTCAAAAATACTCCGTTATTTTACTTTTTCATATTGTTCTTTAATCCAATGATATGTCTTTATCATTCCATCTTTCAATTTATAATCTGGAGCCCATCCCAGCTTTTCCTTAATGAGATTATTGTCTGAATTTCTCCCTCTAACGCCTAAAGGTCCAGGAATGTGCTTTACAGTTATATCTTTCCCTGATTCATCTACAACTATCTGTAAAAGTTGATTGATCGTTACCATCTCATCAGAACCAATATTTACAGGATCAGTAAAATCGGAGTTCATAAGTCTTCTTACACCTTCAATACATTCATCAATATATAGGAATGATCTTGTTTGCTTACCATCTCCCCACATTTCTATCTCACCACCATTTGCAGATTCGCATACTTTCCTGCACATTGCAGCAGGAGCTTTTTCTCTACCACCTGTCCAAGTTCCTTCAATGCCGAAAATATTGTGAAATCTTGCTATTCTTACATTAAGCTTATGATTCCTTGCAAATGCCATAAATAATCTTTCACTGAATAATTTTTCCCAACCGTATTCACTATCAGGAGCTGCAGGATAAGCTGAACTTTCTGCACAATTGGGATTGTCGGGATCCATTTGATTATGCTCAGGATACATACAAGCTGAAGATGAATAAAATAACTTCTGCACATTATGTCTAACAGCCCATTCAGCTACATTTAAATTGATCAATGCTGAATTATGCATAATCTCTGCATCATTATCACCTGAAAACACAAATCCAGCTCCACCCATGTCTGCGGCAAGTTGATATACTTCATCAAAACCTGGTTTATCTGTTTTCAAACCGAAGCTACCTTTGAAAGTTATATTTTGAAATGGAGAGAACATTACTTCATCAACTACAGCATTCTGTCTAAGATCACCAATAATAAATTCATCTGCTTCTGTTTCATCAAATTCAGGATGTTTAAGATCAACACCTCTTACATAGAAACCTTCACTTTTTAATCTTTTAACCAGATGACTTCCTATGAATCCACCTGCTCCTAATACTAATGCTGATTTCATTTCCCTCTCCTTTATAAAATAAATTTTAATTAATAAGTGGCTTATACTGAATGCTCAGCTATAAGTTCGCTATGAATTTAAGGTTTAAAATATAATTGATTCAATTGGAATTGTCAAATTATGAATCATTTAAGTGAAGTTTATTCTAAAACTCGGCTGTAATTTTATAAAAGTACTCCGACAATCTAAGATATAAAGAATCCTAGCAATAAAGAGCATTATAGATAGATAGACAACTGTTTCATGATTTTATCATTCCTTCAGCTTCAATTTCCTTTATTACCTTACATGGGTTTCCAACAGCTATAACATTAGAAGGGATATCTTTTGTAACAACACTGTCCGCTCCTATTACACTATTCTTCCCAATAGTCACACCTTTTAACACAACACAATTCAAACCTAACCAAACATTATCTTCTATAATAATGGGTTTGGGATCTGGGGGAAAATTCCTTTTATCGGGATCTATACCATGCCAATCATAATCTGTTATTGTAGTATTTGCACCGCAAAGAACATCATCCCCTATTCGGATACTACCAGCTGCAGCGATAACAGTTCCACTAAAACCTGAATTGTCTCCTATTACTATTTCAGCTTTATCTCTTAATGTAGAAATTATACACTTTCTATTTATTCCTACCAAATTTGATATATCGTTAGACCTAAAACTACAGTTATCACCAATAATAATTTCACTGTTTGTTTTTCGTACTATAATTGGGACACCCCAAGCATGTAATCCTTTACCAGTTTTAATACCCTTGAAAAATAATAAGATTTTAGTTAAAATAGTTGAAATCATTGAATTATAACGAAGGTAGTATCTTCTTGTAAAATTAAATATTTTACCTGAAATATCTAGCATGTGTTATGTTTTTTTTTGTTAATGATTATTACTCACTATCTTGATAATACAATATGAAAGGAATATTTACAACAACTTAATAGGATAAATTATTTGTAACAATTCTTTAACATTGAATATTTTGCAGACCATAAAACAACTATAATTAACACCTATTGATCATCCTTTTTTTTTTCTAGAACAAAAGTACTAGTATCTATACCATTGTACCTTATTGCTGCTACTATAGCCATTAAATAAACAGCAAGCCTTCCTCCATAAATATTTAAATATCCTGCTGCTGTTTGCATATAAATCAAAAATGCCAAAGAATAAAAATATGGAATTAAATATACATAACTATTTTCTTTTTTACTTTTTTTATGACAATAATAAAAAAATGAAAAATTAAACAGAAGGAAAAGTAAAGCTACAAATATTCCTTTTAGTACAGCGAACTTTAAAATAATATTATGCATCCCTCCCTGTTTACCCATTGCCCAATCCTTTCCTCCAACAGGAAACATTAAAGTATAGAATAATTCATTATTTCTTCGATCGCCAATCCCTATAGCCCAATGTTCTGAGATTAATAAAGAAGCAATTTTGTATAAATCAATTCTTTGTGTAGCAGTATCAGTAGCGATTCTTTCCTTAACCATGTTGGAATCTTTTATTTCTGTTTCTAAATTATCTTCTGGCAAATAGGCATAAACTAAAACAAAGAATACTGCCGTAGCAACTATAAAGTATTTCAAGTATTTAAGTAATAATTTGGTTTTAAAAGATATCATAAAAACAAAAAATATTGATATAACTGCTAGCCAAGAGCCCCTTGAAAAATTAAGTAAAATACCAAATGAAAGAAATCCGATTAGAATATTTCTAATTATTGTATCCTTATGTTTAAAAACCAACAACAATATCGCTAACAAAGTAACTAATGCATGATCATGTGCTGTAGGGAATATACCGGTCATTCTTTTATAATTACTAAAGGCGACAGCCATTGGCCCAGTTTTCATTATCCATGGATCAATAAAAAACTGTAAAATTCCAAAAACAGTACTTATAATGGCCATATATTTCAAAGCTTCAAACAGACTAAATATCATTTCCTTATCTATTACTTTAGCTAGTGCATAATAAAGTAATAGTGATTGCATCAATAAATAATATTCTTGCTTGACTAAATCACCACCAATTGTATTTTGTGACTTGTGAATATATATAACAACAATTTGAATGATGAAGAATAAATATAAAAATATCTCATAAATTGGAACTCTTTTTTTTACTTTCAATTTGTTTTTATTTTTTAAATAATTTATGATTACATATATCAATAAAAAAACAGTTAAATATCCATCAATTTTCCAATATCTACCGGTTATTGCAATAAATGGATTAATCCTTGCAAAGATATTCGTCCTAACAACAGGAGTAAAAAAGAACCAAGCTAATATTATAAAAGTTATTAATCTTTGAGGTGGTGATTCTTTTTGTATTATTATAAAAGAGAAGAAAAGCGATATCCACAAATACGCATAAATGTAGTACGCGTACGAAAAGGATATATCAAAATCGAAAAAATAGCTCACAAATCACCAATATTTTTAACGAAATATGTTTTTAAACTTTTTTAAAATATCTTTTGTGTAATACTTCTCTTTAAACAATAAAGCAACGACAATTAATATGAACGCTAACATAGTATTAACAACAACAATGTATTTCTTTCTCGGATAAACAGGGAACATCGATATTACACCCTTATCTAATATGGCAACTACAGGCTTTACTCTGACTTCCTCAAGTAACATCAACTCTAATTGTTTCGATATCATTACGTAAACGTCTTGAGCGATTCTAAATTTCCTATCATGTCTTATCAGTTCGGCATTAAGTTGTGGCGATTGCGATTTAAAATTCTTTTCTTTGAATTGTATATATTCCGTTTCAACTCGATTTAATCTAGCTTTTGAATCTTTATATCTTTTTTGAAGGTACTCTCTACTAGAAACAAGTGTCTTACGTTCTTCATGTTGAAGATAACTCGTTACTGCTCCCCCGATATAGTTGGCGATATCAGCTGCTAATAGCCTTTCTGGCATTCTTACCCGGATTGTAATTAAATAAGTTTCTTTATTATCTCTAACATTTACTCTTTGAGACAACATCATATTTGCAACTTCAAGTTGGTATTCTAATTTTTCATAGCTTTTATCAAGTTCCCAGTATTGAATTAAATTTACAGAATCTGTAAAAGCTTTCGTTTTATACTTTCTTAAAATTATCTCATCTCTAATTCTTTTACTCTTTATAACTTCTGGAATATGATATACACCTATCTTATTTACAACACCGTAACCTGAGATTAAAGCACTAAATGGATTTTCTGATGCTTTTTTATTTGGGTATAATGTAACTACTGATTTGTACGCAGGTGTAACTAGTAAAACATAAATACTCGAAATTAAACTTATCAAAAAGGTAAGAAGTATTATAATTTTTTTATTATGATACAGAATCTTCAACAAAAGAAAAATATCTACTTGTTCAAAAGATTGGATATTCTGTGAATTTTTATTTTCTGTTTTGTCCAATGTTAGTCCTTTTATTTTTATAATCTACCATCAATTATATTATTATCTAATATACTCTTAACATCATATATTACCGTATCTTTACCTTGTACTAACTTTACAAGATCTATTTTTTTAAACTCATCATGAGAAACAGCACTAATAACGGCATTGTATTTCTTATTAAGTTTAGGTATTAATTTCACTCCATATTCATCCTTAACTTCTTCTTTATCCGCCCAAGGATCGTAAACATCTATTTTAGCACCAAATTCACGTAATTCATCAACAATATCAATTACTCTTGAATTCCTGATATCCGGGCAATTTTCTTTGAAAGTCATTCCAAGTATCAATATCTTCGAATCTTTTATAGCATGGCCTTTCTTGATCATCAACTTAATAACTTTATTAGCAACGAACATACCCATATTGTCATTGATTCTTCTTCCAGCCAAAATAACTTCAGGATGGTAACCTATCTCTTGAGCTTTATGAGTAAGGTAATATGGATCAACACCAATACAGTGACCTCCAACTAATCCAGGTCTAAAAGGTAAAAAATTCCATTTTGATCCAGCAGCTTCCAGTACTTCAATAGTATCAATGCCTAGTATGTCAAATATTAGAGCAAGTTCATTAACAAAGGCAATATTGATATCTCTCTGTGAATTTTCAATTACTTTTGCTGCTTCTGCTACTTTTATAGAAGATGTCTTATGAGTACCTGCTTTAATAATAGTTTTATATAAATTATCCACGACAGTAGCAATTTTTGGAGTTGATCCACTTGTAACTTTTACTATAGTTGTTAAAGTATTTACTTTATCCCCGGGATTTATCCTTTCAGGTGAAAAACCAACATAAAAATCTTTATTAAATATCAATCCAGATTCTTTTTCAAGAATTGGTACGCATTCTTCTTCCGTTGCACCCGGATATACTGTTGATTCGTAAATCACAATATCATCTTTTGATAAAACTTGAGCAACAGTTTTTGAAGCACCAATAAGAGGTGTAAGATCAGGGTTCTTAAATTTATCAATTGGTGTTGGAACTGCCACTATATAATAATTACAGTCTTTTATATCATTGATTTTACTCGTGCATTTTAAAAGCTTTGCCGATTTAAGATCTTTAGATTCAACTTCCAGTGTTTTATCTACTCCACTATTTAATTCCTTAACCCTCTTTGAGTTAACATCAAATCCAACAGTTTTATAATGTTTTCCAAATTCTACTGCTAAAGGTAAACCTACATAACCTAATCCAATAATTGCAATTTTTATCTTACCATTCATTTTTTATCTCACAATTTTATTTTATAAAATTCAATATACCAATCAATAAACTTTTTAATTCCATCTTCTATCTTTGTACTTGGTGAATAATCAAAATTTTTTATAAGGTCTTTAACATCTGCATGACTTGCAGGAACATCCCCAGGTTGTAATGGTAACATGTTTTTTATTGCTTTCTTGCCGATATACTTTTCTATAGTCTCAATAAAATCCATTAGTAATACCGGACTATCACTTCCGATATTGTAAATCTTATATGGTGATGGTGAAGTTCCTGGATCAGGCTCTTTACCACTCCAAGTTTCATTTGAGGTAGCGGGTTTGTTTATAACTCTGTAAATGCCTTCCACAATATCATCGACATAAGTAAAATCTCTTCTCATCTTTCCATAATTAAAGACATCTATCTCTTTTCCTTCAATAATAGCCTTTGCAAATAGGAATAAAGCCATATCAGGTCTTCCCCAAGGGCCATAAACAGTAAAAAACCTTAATCCCGTAGTAGGTATGTTATATAAATGACTATAACAATGTGCCATTAATTCATTTGATTTCTTTGAAGCGGCATAAAGACTAACAGGATGATCTACATTATCATGGATTGAAAAAGGATAATTCTCGTTCAATCCGTAAACGCTTGAACTGCTCGCATAAACTAAATGCTTTATTTTATTGTGTCTAGATGCTTCCAGAATATTGATAAATCCAATAATGTTTGCATCAATATACGCATGAGGATTAGTAATACTATATCGAACTCCTGCCTGAGCTGCTAAATTGCACACATAATCAAACTTTTCTTTTTTGAATAAGTCTGCTATTTCATCTTTATCTTCTAAATTTAGTTTTATAAAAGAATAGTTGGAATACTTACTGCTCTTAACAAGTTTATTGTACTCCACATTAGAAGAATCAATGCCTGTTTCTTTTAGTCTCCCATATTTAACATTTACATCATAATAATCATTAATATTATCTAAGCCAAAAACATCAAATCCTTCAGCAATCATTTTTTTAACCAAATGATAACCAATAAAACCTGCGGAACCTGTTATTAATATTTTTTTTCTATCAGACAATTTAATTTAACGCATTAATTAACACTAATAAGGTTAATGTTGAAGTTGCAACACTTACCCAATTACGGATCTCCTTATTCCAATCAGCATTGGGTTCTCTTAGTAATTTTGGTACAACAATTTTAGATCCTTCTTTTACTTCAGGAGTAAACATCCATCCATTATCAACTTTAGCATTACCACCTGGATAATATATTACAGTATCTCCAGCTTTATATTCAAGATCAGAAATTTTACCACCTGCTGCTTCAATATAATCATCGAGAGACCAATCAGATCTATACTTTATTAGACCTGGAGTATAAACATATCCTTCAATAGAAACTGTGCCAGGATGTTTGGGTATATAAATCCTATCTCCATTCTTCAATACTATATCGTACTTCAGATCTCCATATAGCACCTTATTAAAATCTGATACAATATTAGTACTGTCCCTTTTAAATTCCATACCATCAATAAATGCTTCCGTATTAACGCCACCTGCTCTATTGATTATTTGACGCATTGTTTCATCTCTTCTTAGAAGTGAATATACTCCAGGAAATTTAACTTCACCACCCAAGAAAATCTTACGTAAATCAATATAGTTGGGATTTCTTCTTATAACTACGTGGTCTTTATCTTCTAGTAAAAATTTACTTTTTTTAAAATCGTATTTTTTTAAAAAATCCGGTTCAAGCTCTATTTTATATACACTTGATAAAATATTTGATTCATTATTGTCTTTATTCATTCTAAAAACTTCCGCAATGAATTTATAGGCTCCCTCATCAAAACCATTTGCCATTAAAACCAAATCTTCAACTGTCATATTTGTGCTTAAAGAATAGTCATTAGGTGATTTTACATAGCCACTAATTGTAACATATTCCTTATCGAAAACAACATTATTTCCGTATATTTTTAAATGGTCACCATTTTTTAGAAATAAATCTTCATCCTGATCTCCATTTAATACTTTTTTTAAATTTATGGGTATTATCTTTGTGGTCAATCCATCCTCATTATATCTTATTAAATCAGCTTTCAATAGATATGTTTGCTTTTTTACTCTTTCATCAACAATTCCACCTTTTGAAAAAATAAGGTCAGATATTCTTTCATTATCACTTATTAGACTAAAGCCTGGATTTCTTATTTTCCCAGTAAGCAAAACTATGTTTTTCGATTTAAGCGACCATTTTGAGTAGATGTTAATACTATCTTTGGAATTTAGTTTAAAATTTAAATCTTGCTCAGATTCAAGATTCAAACTAAAATATCTTTTATTTGAGTCCTTCAAAGTACGGATAAGTTCAGTTTTTTTAAGGTATGCATCTGACAAAAAACCACCATTCCTTACTATTAGATCTTTTATACTCATTCCATCACTATATTCAAACCTTCCTTGTCTATAAACGGCTCCATTAACCGAAACATAATCAGTCAAAAATTTAGGTATCGTTAAAACAGTAATAACATCATTATCTTCTAAAGATAACGATTTTATTGTTAACTTATTATTTATAATTTTAGTATACTCAAGATTCAAAATTTTTGTTGTTACAACTGGAGTGGTTCTTTCTCTATAAGGTACTAATCTCTCAATTTCTATCTTATCTACAGCTGATGTTGGTAATAATCCACCTGCATATCTTAATAAATCCTTTAAGGTTTCATTCTTTTTAAGCTCAAACTTTAAAGGTTTAAATACTTCTCCTTTTAAACTAACAGTTGATTTTCTTGGACCTATAAAAATATTATCATTGTCTCTAAGCAAAATATCTTGAACACTTTTCCCCGATAAAAAATAATCATACAGATCAATATGTTTATAAGTTACTCCATCTCTAACCAGAACTATATCCCTTAAAGTTCCTTTTGCTGAAACACCATGCGAGATTTTCAAAGCATTCAAAATAGTAGAATTTGCATTCATATTATACGAACCAGGTGATACAACTTCACCATTTACATACACAGTGATTGAATGCATTTTACTTAAAGAAATGTCTAAAAAAGTTGATGGCTCAGCGTTTGGTGGATCTAAAGTAATATACTTTGACCTTAATATATTCTTTAGCTTAGGCTCTAAATTTTTGAATTTTTCTCCATAAACGGTTACTAAACCAACATCACTTATATAAATCGTACCCTCTTTAGAAACAGTTACAGCTTCTCTAAGTTGTGTATCACCCCACATTTTGATATCTATTTCATCCCCTGGACCTATGACATGATTTTCAGTAGCAAGCAACGAATAATTCAAATTTGCCTGCTCATTAAACCTTAAAAATATATCATAACCAAAAAAT
Organism: Candidatus Delongbacteria bacterium; assembly: GCA_027858795.1. The sequence continues at coordinate 12,973 of JAQICF010000035.1, forward strand.
TCTTTTATCGAATTATAGTAAGCTAGATTATCTTGAAAAAGCAAACCCTCAATACCAGTTCCTTTTTTATCTTTATCTTTATCTTTATCTTCATCTTTTATTTCTTCATCTTGCTCTGTTTCTGCAGCTTGATTATCTTCATTATTTTTATCTTCTAATATTATTTTCTCTTTAAAACTCTTTAACAATTCTTCATTCCCTGGCTTTATCAATTCATCTAAAAGTTCACTTTGAGGAATTGACATAACATCTAAGTCAGTTTCCAAACCATTCATATCTTCGGGAGATGAATATAAATTACCCTTTTGAAAATCTTGAGTAACTTTTATCTGGGCATCCTTTATGAAAGAATTATCTTGAGATATCAATGTTGTTGTTAATAAAAAAAATATAAAAATCAAGACTGAATAATACCGTGAAATATGTATTTTTTGCATCTTAATGAACTCCTAAATTTCTAATTTGAATTAAACTGTCCCAAATATATGCACTTGGTAATATCTTTGTCAAGCAAAATGATTAATTCGCACACACGCGACACAGTATTATTAAGGCTTTATACAAATTGATTTAGAGAATAGTTCACTTTATCTTGATTTTTCTATTATTTGGATTTACTTTCCACTTAAAAACTGATGTTAAATTTTGCATACTCATAAGGTTAACATGTATTGGACAAATATAAAGAATAAATACAACCACTTAAGAAACTTAAGAATCTTAAGGAAATCGAAAGACAATCACACTCATCCCTTAAAATCTTTTGATGATCTAGAGTGTATTTTCATCCATATTCCAAAATGTGCTGGAGTCTCTATTAACAAATCTTTGTTTGGGAATTTAGGTGGCGGACACCTTACCTTAAAAGATTATAGATTTATTTTTGGTAAAAAAAAGTTTGATGGTTATTTTAAATTTACTATTGTGAGGAACCCTTGGGATAGAGTAGTATCTGCATTTCATTTTCTTAAGAAAGGAGGAATGAATTATGCGGACAAAGAATGGGCGGACAACAACCTCAGCAATTACAAAGACTTTGATACTTTCATAAAAAAATGGTTAAACAAAGAAAACATATTCAAATATCACCATTTTCGTCCACAATATCATTATATCTGTTTAAAGAAGAATAAGATCGGAGTTGATTTTGTTGGATATATCGAAAATATTAATAGTGATTTCGAATATATTAGCAATAAAATCAACATAGGAACAAAGTTACGTCAAACTAATCAAAGTCCAAGAGAGAATTATGTTAAATATTATAGTGAAGAAACAAAAGATATTGTTGCTAATGTATATAAGGGTGATATAAAATTGTTAGGTTATGATTTTGACAACTCTTCTAATTCCAACCAAATTAATGTACGCGACAATAATATTCTTATTTAAAAAACAATAGCCCTATTCGTTCCATACTCCAGTAGCAGTTCCATTCATAAGCTTTCTATATTGCACTAGTCTCAGTACAATACTAATTATTATCGAAACACTCGTAGCATAAATTATACCTGCAACTCCTAAATTTAATGTTTTTGCAAAAAATATTGACAATGGTATGTTTATGATCATTGTATTTATAGCTGTAAATAGTTGGATCTTTACTTTTCCAATTCCATTTATAACATTCACGAAAATAGCATTAAAAGATTGCAACAGAACAAATGAAGCCCAACCAATCGAGAGACTATAGGGGACTATTACTTTACCGTTGAGCCATAATTTGAATATAAAAGGATAGGTTAAGAGCATGACAAGTATAACAATGAATAGTATTAACCATAATTTAATCATTTTATTAACGGCTTTTTTTATCCATTTAAAATCATCTTTATGGTATGCTTCTGTAACTGCTGACCAAATTGCTTGTGTAGGTATAAGAAAGAGCATTAATCCCATTCCAAAATATTTGTTTGCCACCTGATAAGTTGTTACATCTTCGGGTCCAAATAACTGTGTAATAATAATATTATCTGTAGCAAATAAAACAACAACAGCTATTTTTATGATAAAGAATTTTATACCTAGATTCATAATGTCTTTTAGATATGAAATTTTTATATACTTGAATCTAGGACGATATGACTCATATAGGGTTGAAAAGTAATAAATGTTGAAGAATAATAAAACTACAACTGGAATTATACTGAATGTAATACCTAGTTTTAATAAAGAACCTTTTGTTAATATGATTAACAACCAAACAGATATAACTTGAAGTATTTTTTGTATTAAACTAGTTAAATTAGGAATAGATGGTTTCTGATCAGCAACAAGCATTGTAATTACTGTCTTTAGCATTAGTGTCAGTAAGAATGAACCCAAAACAAATAGAAACAAAATCTTAAGATTATTTCCATAAATATCTGAAGTATTTAATACTTCTACCCAATTAATGTAAAAATTTGCTGTAAATAAGGCAATAAAAACAAATGTAGCAATAATACAAGTTGCTGCGTAAGTAGTACTAACATAATATTTTGCGTCTTCATTATTTTTTTTTGCGAGACTAATCGCAAATTTGTTTCTAAAACCTCCGTCAAGACCAACATCAATAAATTGAAATAGAGTTATTATGGAAAACAATGTGACCCATATTCCGTATTCTTCATTATTGACATAAGATAGAACCAAAGGAAGCATAATTAAGCCTAATAATAAATTGACACCTCTATAAATTAAGGAAAGAAGCACATGTGTTTTCACTTTCCTGCTTCGGTCAGTTCCTTTATCCAATAATTCACTTCTATTTATCATTTTCGACCTTACATCATAGTATCATTTTGATTTAGAATTTCTGAATATATTTTTAATAAATTCCGGGATATTTTTTCAGCGTTATGTCTTTCAATTCCAACTAAATGTGCATTATTTGAGATAGATAACGCATTCTCTCTATCTCTATATAGCTCTATTACAGCTCCAGCCATTGACCATGGGTCTCCATCTTGTATTAGTAATCCACTTACATTATCTTCTAACAATGAAAACACTCCTCCTGTTGCAGTAGCAATAATTGGCATTCCTAAAACCATAGCTTCACAAATACTATTAGGGCTATTCTCTATGTGAGAAGGATGTACATACATATCAGAATTTAACATTATATTTGCTATATCTTTGGCAGATTCTATTCTCCCAGAAAATTTTAAATTCTCACTAATAATATTTTTGTACTTTCTCTTACAAATTAAAACAGATTCATGATACTCTTCTAATCCAATAATTCTCCAAGTTATTTTATAGTTTGATCGAGATTCCAACAATTTCATTGATTCAATTATTGTTTCCAGACCTTTGTATGGAGCCCCACCAATAATTGTTACAATATTTATATTTGAATTATCAAATTTCTTATTCCATTTGACATCAAAAAATTCTTTTCTTATAGTTTCGTCACAGTGAAAATATTTTGCTTGAGGAGATAGTATAGAAGCACACCTTTTATCCCAGTCAGTTCTACCCAAAAAAAACTTTGCTTTAGAATAATAATCTTTTTCTCTCTTTACAACAAGCTTCTTCTTATGATATTGGTGAGTGTATTTTCTAAATAACAATTTTGATTTAATACTTGAAAACTTTTCTATGTCATTTATGGTAATTCCAGAAAAATATTTATAGTCATATACATGATAAACACTCTGTATATGAAATACTAGTGGAATATCAGTTTCATACATAACTGTTCCTAAATCTGATTCTGTACCAAATACTTGAATAATATCTGGATTAACCTGCTTTACAACTTTGCCAAATATTTTAGATATATTTTTATCTAGATCAATTCTAAAAATATTTGATAAAAAAACTTTATATTTCGAGAAAGCTTTACTTGGAACAGACCAAGTTGTCAATTTCCCAATTTCTTTTTTTTCTAGTATAATATTTTTAGATTTAAATGCAATGTGTAATTCAACATTTTCAAATTCAATAATTTTTTTTGCCAAAGATGCTACCCAACTTCCAATTGATACATTCCCCCCAATTTCAATTGGGCTTAGCCATAATACTTTCATTAATAACTCCTAAATTTAAGAAAATCTTGAGCATAAACTCCTTCAGTACAATTATATATAGGAATTCTTAAAAAAGGTAATATTTCTAATACCTTTTTTCAACTAGATAAATCTTTTTTTTAACTATGCCGTGGAATCAATAAATTTTTATTTTTGAAATCATTTAAATTCTATTAAATATATCAACCATTATTCTATTAATAGCTTCATCAATACTTATATCCGTAGTATCTATTATTATATCCGGATGTTCTGGAGCTTCATAAGGACTTGAAATTCCGGTAAAATTAGGTATTTCACCGGAATTTGCTTTTTTATAAAGCCCTTTAACATCTCTCTCCTGACATGTTTCGAGAGGAGTGCTCACATAAACCTCTATAAAGTTCTCACCTATTATATCTCTGGCATTTTCGCGGTCCTGTTCGTAAGGTGAAATAAATGATGCTATTACGATTAAACCTGCATTGTTCATAAGTTTTGCTACTTCAGCTACCCTTCTGATATTCTCAATACGATCTGGTTCTTTAAATCCCAGGTTCTTATTAAGTCCGTGTCTTACATTATCTCCATCCAGAAGCATCGTATGTTTACCATGCGAAACAAGTCTTTTTTCCACTTCATTAGCAAGAGTAGACTTACCTGAGCCAGAAAGTCCTGTAAACCATATAGTTAAAGGTGTTTGATTCTTTTGACTAGCTCTTACATCTCTAGTAACATCAGTTTTGTGCCATACAACATTTGTAGATCTTCTGAGAGTGTGTTCAACAATACCGCACGCGGAAGTCATGTTCGTGATCCTGTCTATAAGAATAAAGCTTCCTAGTATCTTGTTGTTAGAAAATTTATCAAGGACAATATTCTCTGATACCGAAATATCACATTCGCACATTTCATTCTTAAAAAGTTTTTCAGCTTGGAGATGTTTTCCAGTATTTATATCTATTTTATGCTTTATATCCATAACTGATGCAGGTAATATTTTTGTTCCAAGTTTGAGAAGGTAGCTTCTCCCAGGAAGAAGCTCTGAATCGTCCATCCAGAGCATTGTAGCTGTGAACATATCAGTGATTTTCGGTTCACTATTCCTGACGAGAACACATCCCCTTGAAATGTCTACTTCTTTGTCCAGTTGTATTGATACGGGTTGACCAAAGATAGCTTCGTCTGTTTCTCTATTACCTACCAATATAGATTTTACTTTTGCTTTTTCCCTGTTAGGAAGGTTGGTTATCTCATCACCTACCTCAAGAGAGCCTGATTCGATCTGCCCCTGAAAACCCCTAAAAGTCCTATTAGGTCTCGATACACGCTGCACTGGCATTACAAAACTGTCACTATCTGAGATCTCCGTTGAAACATCGATGTTCTCAAGATTATTAAGAAGGGGAGTTCCTTCATACCATGGTGTATTTTTAGACAATCTTGTTAGATTATCCCCTTCAGTTGCTGAAACAGGAATAACTTCGACAGATTTGAATTTATAAGATGCCGTGAGACTTAAAAAATCATCTTTAATTTCTTCAAAACGATGTTTGTCATAATGGATCAAGTCCATCTTGTTTACTGCAAGAATAACATGCTTGATCCCCATTATTGCACAAATCCTTGCATGCCTTTTAGTCTGGAGAAGAACACCCTGGGTAGCATCAATTAAAATAACTGCAAGATCGGCAAAGGATGCTCCAACAGCCATATTTCTAGTATATTGTTCATGACCCGGAGTATCAGCAACTATGAACGATCTGTTAGATGTAGTAAAATATCTGTAGGCAACATCAATGGTGATCCCCTGTTCCCTTTCGGCCATAAGCCCATCAAGAAGAAGCGAATAGTCTAGCTTACCATCCCGGCTGCCTACCTTGCTGTCAAGTTCAAGTGCTCTTTTATGATCAGCGAAAAGTATCTTGGCATCGTAGAGCATGTGTCCTATTAAAGTCGATTTGCCGTCATCAACACTACCACAAGTAATAAATTTTAAAAGATTTTTCATTAAAAATACCCCTCCCTTTTACGCCTTTCCATACTTCCTGTAGCTTCATAATCTATTACTCTGCTAGTTCTTTCAGATGACACAGCTCCTAATGTTTCCTTAATTATCTTATCTAAAGTGTCTGCTTCTGATTCGACGCCTCCTGTAAGAGGGTAGCATCCGAGAGTTCTGAACCTTACTTTTTTCTTTTCTATTTTTTCTCCAGGTAGCAACTTCATTCGGTCATCATCAACAAGTATAATATTTCCCTCTCTGAAAACTATAGGTCTAACTTTTGCGTAATAAAGAGGAACTATCTCTATATTTTCTCTTTTTATGTACTGCCAGATATCTTTTTCAGTCCAGTTAGATAACGGGAAAACCCTCATACTTTCACCTTTGTGAAGTCTAGTATTGTACAATTCCCACATTTCAGGTCTCTGATTTTTCGGATCCCATGCATGAGCATTATTCCTGAAAGAAAATATCCTTTCCTTAGCACGAGATTTTTCCTCGTCTCTTCTTCCACCACCAAAAGCTGCGGTAAATCCATATTTATCAAGACCTTCCTTTAAAGCCTCAGTTTTCATAACATCTGTATACGACGAACCGTGGTCAAATGGATTTATATTCTTTTCGATACCTTCCTTATTTGAGTGAACTAACATTTCAATTCCGAGTTGTTCAGTCTTTCTGTCCCTAAACTCTATCATTTCTTTAAATTTCCAGGTAGTATCGATATGCATAAAAGGGAATGGAGGTTTTTCAGGATAAAATGCTTTTAATGCAAGTTGAAGCATTACTGAACTATCCTTCCCTACACTATAAAGCATTACGGGTTTCTCGCATTCAGCTGCTACTTCCCTTATAATATATATGGCTTCAGCTTCAAGTTGATCTAAATGGGTTAATTCTTTCAATTCAAATTCTCCGTTTAATGTTTTTTAATCAGCTTATTCATTAAACTGACGGCTTTTTAAGAAGTGGTAAAGTATATTATTTTGTAACTTTTGTCAAGATTATATATATATTTATATTGCATAACCGAAATGATATTTTCTATAGTCTCAACTTTTAGGTATATGTTTTCACCAAGGTCCAAATACCCAAAGATGTTATAATTATACCTAAAATCAAGTGCATATATTTAGCATTTAATTTTTTCGTTGTGAATGCGCCGAATGGAGTAACTAGAACTGAACCCAAAATCAAAGCTACTAACAATTCCCATTGCATCATTTTTTCAGAAAATAATATCTTTGTAAAATCGGAGAATGGAAGTGATAAAATCGGACCTTCAATTTCCTTAATTGTTCTAACAATAACAAAAGTTATAAATCCGACAATACATATTGGAACTTCTGCTAAAGTTGTTACTCCAATCGCTCTTTTATGATTATGACCTGAAAGAATTTGCCCGCCTGTAATAACTGGTCCGAAGCCTCCTCCTGATAAACCTTTATTAAAGGCACCTAGAATTCCTACACCAAATATTTTTTTCCAAGTAAAAACAAATTTTTTATTAGAAATAATTATAATCCCCATAGCTAACACTAGAACACCAATATAAGTTTTCACTGCTACTTTCGGTATATTAATAGCAACTATTGCCGCAAATATTGTAGCAAATATCCCAAACCCTGTAACAATTAATGCAATTTTTAAATCAGCTGATTTTCGATTAAAAGTAACATTTTCAAATCGTTGATGAAACATTGATGCACTGAATCCTCCAAAAGCTTGAGATAATAAAATAGCCGGAACCGCGATCAGTGGATTAAATCCCATTATTATCAGTATTGGTGATAATATAGTTCCATAACCCATACCTAAAGATGAGTCAATGTATTCACAAATAAAAGCTAACGTGAATAATATTAGAAACATACTTACAGTTACTTCCACAACATTCCTCCTACTTAATATTTATACTAAATCAGATATTTTGACATTTTCAAGTTTATCTGATATATAATCTCGTATATCTCTAAAAACGTTAATAACTTTTATCTCAGCTTCAAGTGGTGTTGAAAAATAGAAATATTTGCTTACAGATTCCACAGCTGCTAAAGCACCATCCATTAATCTTACTATTTCAGCTATGGATATCTCAGAAGATGGTCTTGCTAATTTATACCCACCATGAATTCCTCTTCGTGTTTTCAGTAATCTGTTCTGCTTAAGAACAGTTAACAAATTTTCAAGATATTTCTTAGATATATTATACTTACTGCATATATCTTCAATTTTAACAAAACCTCCCTCTTCAAATCTTGCAATGTATATAAGTGCAAGAATTGAATATTCACTTTTTGTAGTTAACTTCATCTCTTCTCCATTTTGTCTATCGGTATTATAGACAATGATTTGTTAAAAGTCAAATATTTTTATCGAAGCTTCAATTAAAAGCAGCATTTAGGCACTGAATAAAAATCAGTTTTTTATTTAAAACAGACTAAATTTATAGAATATTTAAGAGATCTGTAATAACCTCATTCTTGAAATCCTTGTAATTTCCTTCATAAAACATACCTGCAGCTAATTTATGACCACCACCACTATACTTTTTTACAAAGTCCGCAGCATTAAAATCGCATTTGGATCTGATACTTAACCTGAGCTTATTTGTCCCGATCTTTCGTACAAAAATATTCACTTCTGATTCTATGATAGAATCCATAGCTTCCATAATCGGGTCGTGTTCAGGTATGGGTTCTGCAACTTCGTCATGATAAAGAACTGCTAATTTTTTCTCATAATTCAATTCGATTCTTGAAATGATTTCTGCATATTTTGTTATATCCTGGTAACTTTTATAGAAAAACACTTTGTTCATTATTTCAGATACATTAATACCGTATTTTGATAATTCATACGCTATCTTTATGTCTACGGGTTTTGTATTCTTAAATCTAAATCCACCTGTATCTGATAGTAACCCCGTGTAAAGAGCTGTTGCTATCTCTACAGTTATTTCCAAACCATTAACTTTTAACAATTCAAAAAGAACTTCACATGCAGATGCCAAATCGGAATTCACATAATTAAACTCACCATACTTTGTATTGGTGTAATGATGATCAATATTCACTATTTCTGGATTTTCATCAAAATAATTACAAACATCTCCAACTCTGTGTATATCGGCTGTGTCTAATGTAATTATATTTTTAAATTTTGTATCTAACTTACATTCTGAAGCTTGATAGAATGGATAATTTTCCGGTCTGATAAAATCATATTTTGCTGGAAAGTCATCTCTATTCATTATAACCACTTTTTTATTAAGGTTTCTTAACACATGATACATAGCGATTGTACTTCCAATATTATCTCCATCTGGAGAATAATGAGCAGTTAGCAAATAATCATCATTTCTTTTTATGAAATCAAAAATTTTCAATGCTTCTTTTTCTTCTTCACTTCTCATTATATAATCCTTATGTAATAAATTTTGCTTTAACATCTAAAAATACTTCACAAATCTAACATTTCCACCACCGAAATTACCAGAATTGAATAAATGTCCAATCGAAGCATAAATGAATGATTTGTTATCAAATTTATACCTTACTCCTAATTTAAGCATGTCGTTATATTCAAGATGTAATAAATATGTACTACCCCATGGATTAGTACCTTCATTATCCTTATTAACTTGAACTAGCAAACCAGGTTCTATCTGAAAATTCTCGTTCCAATTGTATGTGTAAAATAAATATGGAATTACTGCAGAAACTTTAAAATTGTAAGTATAATCCGGCTCATAATAATAGCTTTCAGGATAACCACCTATTTTATCCTGATTTGATTTAGCATATATCATACCATATCGTAAAGAACTTCTTGAAAACTTCTGATCCATACCTAATTCAATTGAAATAAAATCACTTTCCATTTTATAGTAACTCGAATCTAAGTTATTAAAATGTTTCTCTTCATTAAATTGGTTGAAAAATACTTTTGAATATAGATTCATGTTCTTAGCAATTTCATACCCAAAGTCAAACTTATAATCACAGTTTTTCATCTTATGGTAATTTAATTCAGAAACTATCGCTAAAGTATCCTGAGGAAACTCTCTTTCAAAGCCAGTAGAATAATTAACTTCTGAGAAAAGATACAGCTTTGAGTTTGAATAGTTCAGTTTAGATGTAATTGAGATCGGAGTAAAATTATTTAAACCCTCATTTAAATTTTTCATATCATAGATAAAATCATCAAACGATACAATACTACTAAAATAATTATCCTTTGAATCTTCGAATAAAATTCCTGCACCTACATCAATTAAATCTTTTCCTGATTCCAGTTGTGTATTACCTACCAAAGAAAAATTATCATTCAACTTATACCTAAGTCCGATCCTAGCTTCCTCCTTATCGAACATTAGGTGTCTAGTTATATAATTTCTGTAATTTGCACTAAACGTCAATTTCTCATTAAGTGGCAAATTAAGTACAATTACCTCATCCTTAAGCAGTTGGTAATTCAATAAACTACCATATGTTAGCTTAATTGATGAATTTTTGTAAAACATACTGTTATTGTACTTTTCAGTATCATAGGTGAAAGCATAATTCACTAAAGGGTTTAAGAAATATTCTTCATCGTTACCCGGAACTTTATAGGGATAACTTTTTGCTTGAAGAAAGCCCAATACTAGCAAGAAAAATAAAGCAAGGTAATTTCGGTATAATCTCATCATTCCCCAGATTATGTTATAAATGACTTTCAAATATACAAACCTTTGCCTAAACTTTCAATTATAATTAAATTGAATTTACTTTGACTATTTACAAGCCGGTTTTTATATTGATAGCGTAAAATTATTACATGGAATAAAATTAATGACAAAAGATATTGGCAACATACTACATGATAAAAGAGATGAACTTGGTTTATCTATTGAAGAGGTAAGCAATAGTACAAAAATTCAGGCAGATTTCATAAATTCTATAGAAAACAACGATCGTTCAACAGTACCTGCTGCATATTTTGACTTATTTTCAAATAAATATGCACGATTTCTCGGGGTGGAAATTGAACCTCCGAAAAAAGATCCCGATAAAAAGGGTAGTTCGAAGAAAAGAACTATTGCAAAAGAGATAAAAGAAAATCAAATTGAGCATAAACTTGTGGTATTTATAAAAGATTTGATCCTTTTCATTCAGATTAATAAAAAACTGAGCTTAGTGGTATTTCTGTTCTTTACCATTTTTTTTCTAGTGAAAATAACAGACTCAATATTCAATACCAGTGTTAAAAGTAACACTAATGAAGCAGTTGTTAAGATCATCACTATTGAAGGATCTTCAGATGATAAGTTGAATTTCGACATCAGAGATTCTATATTAATTGAGGACGATAAACCTGAGTTTATGATAGTTAAGATCAATGCTGTTGACTCTTGCTATATATGCTATTATTCTGACACTCTGACCGTTAAAGAAAGATTGCTTATACCTGGAGAAAATATTGTTTTAAAAGGTGAGAAGATTATTGAGTCAAAAATTGGTAATAGTATTGCAGTATCTATTTCTTACAACAACGAAAGTATTTTGCCGGAATTAAAAACTCTTGGCAATGGTAGTTCATTAATCAGAATAACTCCTGGAAATGGTGCTGAAAAAATAAAAAGATCTGAAAAGATCATGACTTTTTTGAAGAATAACTATGGTTTGGAATAAATTATGATCGACCGAAAAAATACACATAGTGTTAAGATAGGAAATATTATGATCGGAGCAGATCACGATATTGCGATTCAATCAATGACTAACACAAAGACTGTTGATACTGAAAGAACGATCAAACAGATCTTAAGCCTTGAAGAAGCAGGTTGCAACATTGTAAGAGTTGCAATCCCGGATCTTGACTCAGCTAAAGCGATTCCTGAGATCAAGAACGCAATTAATATTCCGCTTATTGGTGATATACATTTTGATTATAAACTTGCTATAGCTGCTGTGGATCATGGTATTGATAAGATCAGAATAAATCCGGGGAACATCGGTGGAAGAGATAAAACCAGAGCTATTATTGAAGCTTGTAAAGATAAGAATATACCTATCCGAATTGGAGTTAATTCAGGTTCGTTGGAAAGAGATATTGTTGATAAATACAAAGGTGTTACTGCTCAAGGTATGGTTGACAGCATGGTTAAATACATTGGTTATTTTGAGGAAGAGAATTTTTCTGATATTGTACTTTCTTTGAAATCATCTGACGTTATGTTGATGGTGGATTCTTATCGTTTGATCAGTAAATTATACAATTATCCTTTGCATCTCGGTGTAACTGAAGCTGGTAGTTATTTCACAGGTTCTATTAAATCCGCTGTTGGAATGGGAATTCTTCTAAACGAAGGGATCGGTGATACTATTAGAGTGTCTTTGACTGGAGATGTTGATCAAGAGATCTATACTGCCCGAGAGATATTAAGGTCACTTAAGCTTCATAGTGGAGGAGTAAATATAATTTCATGCCCCACTTGCGGTAGAACTGAAGTTGACCTTGCTAATACAGTTGAGGAATTGGAAAACAAGCTAAAGAAGTTGAACATAAAAGCTAATCTGAATGTTGCTGTAATGGGATGTGCCGTAAACGGTCCTGGTGAAGCCAGGGAAGCTGATATCGGTATTGCTGGTGGAAAAAATGAATTCTTACTTTTTATAAAGGGTCAGATCGTAAAAAAAATACCTCAAAAAGAGGTGGTTGATACTCTAATCAATGAAATACAAAAACTTACTTCGTAAAGACGCAACACTTTGCGTCTCAATACAGGCACAAAGTATTGTGCCTCTACGTTTGCCTTCCATATTCAAACATAAATATCGAAACCGCATTTGAAACATTCAATGAATTCTTCAAACCTTTCATATCTATCTCAACAATAGCATCACATAGATCTACAGCTTTTTGAGTTAAACCAATTTCTTCGTTCCCTAATATCACAGCTGTTCTGTTTAGAAACTTATATTCTGATAAGCTAATACTCCCTTCCCCTATTTCAGCACCGATAATCATATAATCCTTAGCTTTTAAGTTTTCAACCACTTCAGATATATCCTGAACAAAACTAAAATCGATATTTCCTTCAGTACCTTTAGCTGTTTTTATGACCTTATTGTCAGTGATCTGGGGAGTGATTCCTGTCGTAATGATCTCTTTAACACCAAAGCATTCCGCTGACCTAATGATCGAACCAACATTGAATGCCGATCTTAAATTTTCAAGTATTATGACTAGGTCATTCTTTTTCACTTGAGATGAGGTAACTTTATCTTTTGAGCTTTTTATAAATTGTTTTTCTGAGATAGTATAACCAGCTTCTTCTCTGAGTTTATGATATAAAAAATGTATTTTTTCCAATAGTAATCTTTTGTCTTTCACTGTGAAAATGTCTTGAAGGTCTGTAGCTATATTATTTCTTTGAGTATCAGAAAGATATTCTTGAAATTTTTGTAAGAGAGAGAGATCAATATCTTTCTCAGATAATAAAATATTTCTCTGCAATTCTAATTCATTACAAATTTTAAAAATCTGTGTTGTTGGTCTTAAACCTAAAAATTTCTTCTTGCTGATCATTCGTCATCTTTGATCGTATTCTCATCACCAACATAATAACCGATCTTATCAATAGGATTTGTTATTGAAGTTGCAATGTTCATCAAATGAGCACTGATCCTTTTAAAATATCTAAGCATCAATGCATAAGCAACATAATTCACGGTTGTATCAGGTTCCTTAGTTGCCAATTCTGCTAATTTATTATCTATTTCGCTTTTAAAGTTAAAATGTTCATCAATTACAGCTGTAGCAAGTTCTACATCGCCTTTTTTAAATGAATAAAAAGTGTCTTTATACATTTTCTTTAATATCTTGGCGTAATTTTCTACTAGTTGGTTATATACTTCGCTTTTTAGCATATACTTGATCTCTGCAATTTCATTGAGATTTTTACTATAATCACCAAGTCTTTCTAAATTTTGAACTATCGTGACCAGAGTAAGTGACGTATATAATTCCTGATCAGGCTTTTCATTAACTATAACATGCTCAAATACTTTCTTTCTAATTGAACGGTCAAAATGATTCAATAAATAGTCTTTCTTTTTTACTTCTTCAACTTCATCTTCAGAAACTTTAGCTGCTAAATCAGTAAATATCATTTCAGTAACTAAATTGAACATTTCCAGTGCTATAGATGACATTTCATATGAATCATTCAAAGCTTGGGTTAGTAGATCCTGCTTTTTTATAAGGTTGAAAAATTGTTTAAACATAATGAACTCCGCTTTTTTGTAATTTATGAAAATATTATTAACAATGGTATGATGAAAAATACAATTAGGGCATAACCAATTGCCCAAAGTTTGTTTTCTCCGGCCTTGGATGCAAACCAGTTTGCTGCTCCAATTGGTATAAATTTTAAAGGTATAAATACCACTGCTGCAAAAATATTGAAAAGTGTATGAACAAGAGCTATGGATATACCACTTACATTACCTGTTACCAATGCAGCAAGTATACCTGTAATTGTTGTTCCTATATTCGCTCCAACCGCATATGGGAATATTTGCTCCATACTTAATATTCCTGCTCCAACTAACGGAACTACTATCGAAATAGTGATCGATGACGATTGTACCGATACCGTAAATAATGTTCCAAATAATAAAGCTGTCGTTGCTTGATTGAAAACATACTTGTGAATTATTCTTTCAAATTTACCGATCAGAACTTTTTTCATTATTGCTGACATATAGTTCAATGCCACAAATAAAAGTATAAGCGATAGAATAACCATTACGGTCAATAATGCTCCATCATATTGAACCTTGTCTTCAATGATCTGATTTCCCATTATATTTGAAACAAAATATTCTATTTGTTTAGCCAGAGGTTTAACAACAGAATCTAATGGGGATTTGAATTTCATACCTGACGTACCCATAAATATACTTGTCAGGAAAATTGCACTTCTTTCTAGGACTCCTGTCATGATCTCTAACGGTAGAAAGAGTAAAACGGCGAACCAATTAAAATAATCATGCACTATTGCTGCAGAAAAAGACCTATTGAATTCCATTTTATTTCTCATCTGCCCGAATGATACAAGTATGCCGGTTATTGAAGTACCGATATTTGCGCCCATTATCATTGGAATTGCATTATGGAGAGATAAAGTTCCCGCTCCAACGAATGCTACGATAATTGATGTGGTTGATGATGAGGATTGGATTATTGCTGTAGCAAGTATTCCAATAAATAATGATACTAATGGGTTATCTGTCGCATTTTTAATCAGATCCGCTGTATCATCGGAAAAATAGTTCTTGAAAGTTCCACCCAGTAATTTAATACTCAGCAAAAATAACCAAAGGAAAAACAACATTCCTATGATTCTCAAAAGAAGTGAACTGCTATCTTCTTGTTTTTTATTATCTATCATTTAAACCTTTGATTTTATGTAATTTAAGCGATAAAAGTTACTTTAACAAAATTCTAAATGCAATCTAATAATTAATAAATTTCGCTAAATCCTTACTCCGTTTTTTAAGTTGACTAAGTTCATAACCGTTTTTATATTTAGGATGCTTTTATGTAACTATCATAATAACAGTAGAAGATTAGTATATTTATTTTAGAACATAAGCGTCAGAGGAAAGTTTAAGTAATCTATGTAAAAATTAAAAAAGGTTAATAAATGAACAATCAATATTTAAATAAATTCATCAGAAGATCGATACTATTCATCAGTATTGCTTTTTTTGCTATTTTGATCTCATGTTCACAAAAATATGATGAAACAGGTATATTCGATCCTCAGGATCCAACTTTTCATACTGATACACTTACAATCATCTCAGAGAAAAATACAACTATAAACAACTTGGATATTATCCAGGATGATTACCTTTACCTTGGGGCTGATATCGCTGGTGTTGATACAACTGCTTATGGTGAAATATTATTCAACTTTGAATTATTTAATACTGATTCAACTTTAGATTCTGCTTATATTATTATGCCAATCGTCAATGACTCTTTATTTGATATGAATTCATTAAAACCTTTAGATGTGTTCAGTGTTACTAACACCTGGAATACTGATGACGTTACAAGAAATCAGTTGGTCTTAGAAGATCAAATCACCTTAAATTTTGTGGATCATCCTGATACGAATCTAACTAACAAATGTGTAAGGATAGACCTTAATCCTGATTCATTGATGGCTTGGTTTACCGAGGATTCTATAAATACAAATTTTAACGGATTCTATCTCCGTTCTACGACAGGTGACGAAATAACACCCATTATAAAGCTATATTCATCAAGATGGGATTATGACACTTATATGCCTAAAGTTCACAGATTCAGAACTGATTCTGTATTAGCTTATGATGGAGTAACTGATTCTTTATTCAAAGTTGAAACTAAGAATAATTTCTCAACTGATCTTTCTTTCGTTAAAAAAGAAAGTGCTTTTCTAGATACCGCAGATAGTAAATTTAAGATCGGGGGAATTTCGGGAGAGGGAATAATTTGTAAAATTGAGCTCGATGCAATTGATAGTAATGCCACAGTAATAACAGGTCGATTTGAAATTGACAATGATAGTTCTGATCCAACATTGATCGATCCTGTCTATGGTGACATTAGAAATAGTTCTACGCTAAAAGAACTTTGTGTTTATAAAGTTACGAACTCTGACTGGGTAAACGATATTACATTACTTGAATATGATACTGTGAATGTATGGACATATAAGATCGAACCTGTAGAAACCACTACTTTGATGGTTGCAGATAGAATGATGCAGGAGTGGATCACCGATCCAGATACTAATCACGGATTTTATATTACTTCCAAAAATTGGGGTCAACCTTTTGGGTATATGATCTTTGATAGCTTGGAAATAAAAGTTTCATACATAACATTGACACCGGAGAATAATTAAATGATAAACAAGAAATTAACTATTATACTTACACTTATAACTTTTTGCCTTATTTTCGCTGAGACATCCGTATTCTCTTCTATTTCAATGGGTGATATTGATCCTTCCTTCAAATACAAGACAGGTATTGCGATTGTTGATTCAATCTCTCAATCAAATCATAATTTTTCAACATGGACCTATCAGAAAAATACGACTTTTTCAATTTCGTTTTCTTATACAATGAACAATGTAAAAGATGCTGATGATAACTCATCTTCCTATGATGATTTTTCGATTGATGAAATAATCTTTACTCTTCCATTTGGGAATAAAAATGTTTTCGGATTTTCATTTTATCCAACTAATATTGTTGATATGACCAATGTTTCAGAAGAAGATAGTCTAAATGTGGGATTTGAAAACACTAATATACAAACATTAGAAACTAGAGTTGGAAGTATTTCTAACATATCATTGATATATGGGAAGAAGATAAATGATCTATCTTTTGGCACAAATATTTCGGCTAAATTCGGTAATTACGATGTAAATAGAAGATACTTATATCGAACTTACGAGGCTGATAACGAAACTATCGAGTGGGAAAAATACTTTGAAAATAAAGAAAAGACCCAGTTTTTCCATGTAACATTTGGCGGATCTTGTTTATACACTTCTAAATACGGTTTAAATATTGGTGGTAGCTTTTCTTTGCCTATATCAACTTATGCTCAAAAGCTAACAAGTTCTAATAGTACAACCTCATATGGTACTGTGATCGAAGAGATCGATTCAGATCAGTATGAACTTACAGATGTAGAATGGCCTTTTGAATTTTCCGCAGGATTTTCTTACGACTTTGACAAATATAATTTATCATATGATTATTTTTTTAAAGGTTATGATGGATTAAAATTAGGTTTCGATGATAATGCATTATCCAATTACAGTAGATCTGTCATTGGGATTTCATTCAAACCTTCTAAGAGAAGAATTGAATCATACTATAAGAAGATCGTATATTCTGCATACTTCTCATATGAATCCAGACCTTATCAGTATGAAACAAATAACGAACTCTATGATATTTCAGACATTTCCGGTACTCTATCTTTCAAATTACCATATAACAGAGATAGATCTAACGTTGATCTTAGATTCACGTTTACCAGATCGGCAGATAGTAATGATAGCTTAATTGATAATATTTTAAAGTTTCAAATAAATTTCAATTCATTCGATAATTGGTGGTTAAAGAAAGAACGATATAATGATTAAAATCTGGTGGTTAAAGAAAGAAAGATATAATGATTAATAATTAAAACACACGTACGGAGAGAAAGATGAAGAGGATTATTTTTGTTATGACTGTTACACTGGCAATGACATTCTTGATCAGTTGTGGACCTCAAGCAGGGGTTAAAGAAGATAAGATAGTTGAAGTAAAGAAAGTTAAAAAAGTCGAAGTTGTTGAGAATAAAGCCTTAACGGATAAAGATAAGATGAATATAGCAAAATATTCCAGCTATACTCAAACGAAGAAGAAGCAAAAAAAATGGCGTGAGATGATTGCTTATATAAACGATATCTTTGAGATCGACCCTAATTTTCAATACTCAAAAGATATTCTTTTGTTTTGGAGAGGTAACGGATATGAAGAGCTTGGTATCGCCGACTCAGCCTTGATTGATTACGAGAGATTTTTAGAGATAAGACCTGATTATGAATCAGTATTAATCAAACTTGACTATATTTATGCAACCAGTGATGAACTGGAAAAAGCTATAGAGGTTACATTAAAGCTTTCAGAATTAAAACCTGATGATAACGAGCTTAATAAAAAACTTGGAAAATATTATTTTCAAAAAGTTCAGAAGTTAAAGGAAGAAAATAGTGAAGATGAAGAGATCCCTGAACTAGCTGAACTAGCAATTGAATATTTTGAAAAATACGTAGAGATCAATCCTGATGATGAAGAGATCAACAATCTTTCTACTCAACTTACCGCAGTCTTTATGGATAAAGATGTACTTATCGAAAAATATCTGTCAAACCTTGAAAAAAATCCAGATGATTTCAAAACAATGGGAAGACTTGCAGATATTTACTATAAGGATGGTATGAATGAGGAAGCTGAGAAACTTTATGCCAAAGTACATACTTCTAATCCTAAGAGTCTCAAAGTTATTACAAAACTTATCCGAATAAATAAAAACAATATCTCTAAATCTATTTCATATAACAAAAAAGCTATTGAACTTGATCCTGACAATGAGAACTATAATTTAAGTTTAGCTAAATTGTACAAAGAGAAAAAACAATTCTCAAAAGCACGTTCTGAATGTAAGAAAGCTCTAAATAAAAATAACAATAACAATAATGCATACAAAATTTGGGCTCAGGTGTATACTGCAGCAGTTTTGGCTTGCGAGACTGAGATCACATATGAAGATAAGTTAGTTTTCGCTATTGCTTACGGATTATTTGAAAAATCAGGCGATACAAGAAGAATGCATTCCATGAAAGAAGGTGGACAAGTTCCTTCAAAAATGGATTATTTCCAGAATAAATCTACTGACAAACCTACAAGACCATGCTATAAGTGGATCAACATGGAATGGGAAGAAGCTAAATATATTGAGACATTTATCAAAACATTATAGGAGCTCCTCTTGAGTATCAGTGAAAAGATATATCTCGGATCCGATCATGGTGGATTTGAATTGAAGGAAAAGATCAAAAAGCACCTTGAAGATAAAGGCTACTGCATTGATGACCTCGGTTGTTATAACGAAGAATCAGTTGATTATCCTCAATATGGAAGAAATGTTGCCAAAGCTGTAGTTGAAAATAATTCCAGAGGGATCATTATCTGTGGAACAGGTATCGGTATTTCAATGGCTGCAAATAAAGTGAAAGGTGCCAGAGCAGGTCTGTGTCACTGTGTAGAATATGCAAAACTTACAAGACAACACAATGATGCTAATATCCTTGCAATGGGTGGTAGATTTATCGATCACGAACTTGCAAAAGAAGTAACTGATGCATTCTTGAACACCGAATTCGAAGGTGGAAGACACCAGAGAAGAGTTGATGATATAGACAATATATAGTAAGGTAGAACCCATGTGTTCTACTGGAAGGGAATGTAGGGGACGATTACCATTCGTCCCCTCTTTTAAACAAAAGAAGATTGCCACACCCAACAAAATTGGGTTCGCAATGACGATATAACAAAATAATATAAAGGAGTGGGCAATGAGCATCTTGAAAAACTATGATCCTGAAATATTTAAAACAATTGAAGATGAAAAAAGCAGACAGAACGATAAGATCGAATTGATCGCATCTGAAAATTTTGTTTCTCCAGCTGTTCTTGAAGCTCTTGGTTCAGTTATGACCAACAAATATGCTGAAGGTTATCCGGGAAAAAGATACTACGGTGGATGTGTCAATGTAGATGTAGCTGAAACTATTGCTATTGACAGGGCTAAAGAGCTCTTTGACTGTAAGTGGGCTAATGTTCAACCTCACAGTGGTTCTCAGGCAAATATGGCTGTTTATATGACCTTAGCTGAGCCGGGTGATACTATCATGGGTATGAACTTGTCTATGGGTGGTCATTTGACTCATGGTTCTCCAGTGAACTTCACGGGAAGACTTTATAATATCGTACCTTACGGTGTTAAAGAGGATGGTTTCATCGATTATGAAGAACTTGAGAGACTTGCAATTGAAAGTAAGCCTAAGATCATCGTTGCAGGTGCTTCTGCTTATCCACGTTTCATTGATTTCAAAAGATTCAGAGAGATCGCTGATAAAGTTGGTGCTTGGCTTATGACAGATATGGCTCACATTGCAGGACTTGTTGCTGCAGGTGTTCATCCTTCACCACTTCCTTATTCTCATGTTGTTACTACTACAACTCACAAGACTTTAAGAGGTCCAAGAGGTGGTATGATCCTTTCAGATTGGGAAGGTGGAGAAATTCTTCTTAAGAACATGCCGAAACCTAAAACTTTATGGGATGCATTGGATTTCGTTGTTTTCCCTGGTATTCAGGGTGGACCACTTGAGCATGTAATTGCATCTAAGGCAGTTTCTTTCAAAGAAGCTCTTGAACCTTCTTATAAAGATTATCAGCAACGCGTTCTTGATAACGCTCAGGCTCTTTCAGATGAACTGATCAAACTTGGATTTAAAGTTGTTTCTGGTGGAACTGATAATCATATTGTTCTTCTTGATCTAAGTGATAAGCCTGTATCTGGTAAAGGACTTGAGAAAGGTTTGGAAAAAGCCGGTATTACTACGAATAAGAACATGGTTCCTTTCGATAAAAGAAAGCCTATGATCACGAGTGGAGTTAGACTTGGTACTCCAGCTTGTACAACAAAAGGTTTTACAACTGATGATATGAGAGAGATCGCTAATATGATAGCAAGAGTAGCTGCAGATCATAAGAATGAAGAACTTCATGCTCAAATCAAAAAAGAAGTTATAGCTTTAAGTACAAGATATCCGCTGTACGATTAAAGCATGCCTCTACGAGTATGAGTTAAATAACGCTTTACGATTAATATCGAACTCGCATAAATGAAAAAGACCTGATAAAACATCAGGTCTTTTTTTATTTGGTAGATTAATAATCTACAGTCACTCTGTAGAATTTCATAGTTTCTATTATAGGAATTTTATAAACCGATGATCCCCCATACCATTCAATCCACTGTTCTTCAAGTTCAAAATCATCATAAGGTTCGTTTGAAGAATAAAGACTATATCTCCCAACATCTGAGTAACTATCCCACGATATAGTCAATGAATCATTTTCAACTGTAATATTTGGAGGTGATTCCAAACCGGGATAATCTCTAGGATATATCGCAAATGGTGCTCCAGTACCTGCTATTAAAGGATCCATACCTAATCCTGCATAATCAGATGAGTCATCATCAATTTCCCATGTAGTTCTAAAGGAATACACAGTTTTTGCATAGTTACTATCAATAAGACCCACCACAAGTTCATCACCTACATTCCAATCTGAAAAATATTGCAGATCAATCTTTGCACAACCTCTTGTCGCTAACATTAATGTAGTGCAGCCAGGTAAATCATCGTGTTTACTTATAACTTCCGATGGATTATGAGCAAGCCATGCATTAAAATGAACTCTCTTAATCGATGTAGAATCATACTCTGACACTCCGTCTGGTTGCAAAATTCCAACATAGATTACCTTAGAATTACTCGCATATGCATTTGAGATGATTAATAGTGTAAATATATATAATAAATATTTCATTTATTTTCCTTGATCTCTATCGTATAAGGTTGAGTCTTCCCAACAGATCCATAATAAGCCGTTACATAATAGAATTTTTTATCATCGGTTACTTCGGTCTGCCAAGATTCACCTGGCGCAGTGTCGACATGATTGAAAGTCCCATAAGGTTTGTCCGAAGAATATATGTTATACCACCACACTCCTAGTAAGGAATTCCAGCTTAATGTAATATTTCCACTATCAAATGTAGTTACAATATCTGTTACAGGATCAGGTACGTATATAACCTGCATTACAGATGGCATTCCAGATCCTTCATATATTTCAATACCCCACCTCTCAAAGAAATCCTCAAAACCGCGATATACCGTTTCAGGTGTTGTATCCTCAATTAGATATACCGCCGTGGTTTCATAATAACTCGATTTTAGACCTACATTGTAGTCCCGCATTACTACATAGAGAACATCACCTGCTGTCCATGTAGTAAAATGCTGAAGATCGACCATCGAAACTCCTCGAATTGGTAGCTCAGAAAACATCATGGTACTGCAATTCAACAGGCTGTCTTTTGAATCTATTACTTCGGTTGGATTACTTTCAAGCCATGCTTTGTATGTTACTTCACCGATATTCTCGTTAGTAAATTCAGCACCAAAGGCGTCCAGCATACCAAACACTATCACTTTTGGTGCACTTGAATAAGCGAAAACAGCTATAATCATTAGTAATAACAAGATATGCTTCTTCATTACTTCTCCCAATATTTCCAACACATAAACTTCTATTTTTTTTAATATACCTTATAACTAGTATTAATGCAACTAAAATAAAATATATTTCGTAACATGTAAAATAAAATGGACGCAGATCTGCCTCCCCTTCTGATTATCTATACGACAAATCGTGTCTTAGTTAAGACTCGATTTGCCGCGTGTTTACCACCCCTGGATTCCCGGATCAAGTCCGAGAATTACAAATCATTTTTACATATTAAAATTTTAACCGTTTCACGTTTTTAATTTTAATATCGTTATATTAAAATCCTTGACATTTCATTTAAAATAAATTTTCTTTATTATCCTAAATTACATGTAATAATCTTCGTATTAATTAGAGGTTTTATACAATGAATCGAATTATAAACCACCCCGTGCTTGATATTCAGGAAAAGAAAGAAGTGAACTTCAAGTTTGACGGGAAAAAATATACCGGTTTTGAGAACGAAATGGTCAGCTCTGCCCTGTTTGCCAACGGTATCAAGGAATTTTCTATTCATCAGAAAGGAAATGCTCCACAAGGCATATTTTGTGCGAACGGTCAGTGTTCTCAGTGTACAGTTATAATTGACGGTGCTCCATTGAAGTCATGTGTGACTCCTTTACACGAAGGAATGGACATCAGAACTTTGAAGCATTTACCGGAATTGCCTGAAACTGGTCAGGAGAAATTTATACAGAAGACAGAAACTCTGAAAACTGATGTTCTTATCATCGGTGGTGGACCTTCAGGTCTTACTTCAGCACTTGAACTGGCAAAATTAGATTTCAATATTATCATAGTCGAAGATAAAGATAAACTCGGTGGAAAACTTTTACTTCAGACTCATAAATTCTTCGGTTCTCAGGAAGACAGTTATGCAGGTATGAGAGGTTATGAGATAGGTAATCTTCTAGAGTCTCAGATAAAAGAAAATGACAATATCACTGTTCTGTATGAATCAAGCGTAGTTGGTATTTACAAAGATAAAAAAGCCGGAGTTTATAAGAACAATGGTAAATTTTCACTTATAGATTTTAATGGTCTTATCATTTCAGCAGGAGCAAGAGAGAAAAGTCTTGTTTTCCCCGGTAATGACCTACCCGGAGTTTACGGAGCAGGTGCATTTCAAACTTTGGTCAACAGAGATCTTATCAAAGCTTCTGACAAGGTATTCATAGTCGGTAGCGGTAATGTTGGACTTATTGCGGCTTATCATGCTTTACAGGCAGAAATCGGAGTTGCAGGTATTATTGATATTCTCGGTCAGGTTTCAGGTTATAAAGTTCATGCTGATAAAATTCAACGTATGGGTGTACC
Organism: Candidatus Delongbacteria bacterium; assembly: GCA_027858795.1. Next base: position 37,272 of record JAQICF010000035.1, read on the forward strand.
GGTTTATTTGAACACTACCGTTCTGGCAGCTGGTGGAAAGAATAAAGTTGAGAAAGTCACTGTTGCTGAAGTTGACGATAAGTGGAATCCGATACTTGAAACTGCAAGAACTTATGAAGTTGACACACTTCTTATAGCTGCAGGTTTATCTCCGGTAGATGAATTCTATAACTCAGCTGAAAAGTACGGTTTCAACGTTATCAAAGCAGGTGATGCTGATGAAATAGCTGAGGCAAGTTCTGCAATGTTCGGTGGAATTATCGCAGGTCTTCAAATGGCTCAGAAACTTGGTAAGAAAATTAAGATCGATAAAGAATACTATGAAAAATCAGAAGTTTTAAAATCTAAGCCGGGAGATGTTTATCCACAGGTCGATATAAATATCAAACCACATTTTACACCTGTATTTCAGTGCTTGCAAGATATTCCATGTAACCCTTGTACGACAGTTTGCCCTAAGAATTGTATCGCACTTGATAAAAAGCTCGGTACGATCATGGATGTTCCTTTGTATGTGAACGATGACTGTATCGGTTGTGGTCTATGTGTTGCCATTTGTCCGGGACTTGCAGTATCACTTGTAAAGCAGGTTGATGAATCATTTGCAGAGGTTATGTTACCACATGAATATATCTTAGACTTCGCTGTCGGTGATAATATTTCTATTACAGATATTGAAGGTGATCTACTGGAAAAAGCTGAAGTTATTGCTACGAAATTCAATAAAAAATATAAGACTAATCTAGTCACTGTTAAAATGTCTGTCGTAAATGCTCCGAAAGCTATCGGTATAAGAGTTCAGAATGAAGAAGTAACTAAGCCAATGGAAAAGACATATCTTGATTTCTTGCCGGAGAATGGTATCGTTTGTAGATGTGAAAGGATCACTGTAAAAGAGATCGTTGATTTTATAAAGGATTACAGAGTGAGAGATGTCAATCAGCTTAAGCAGATCAGGGTCGGTATGGGATCATGTGGATCTAAGACTTGTTCTATCCTAATGCCGAGAGTTTTTGCTCAGGCGGGAGTTGACTTTAAAGATGTTACTCCGGGAACGATCAGACCGCTTACAGTTGAAGTACCTATGAGTGCTTTGGTAAAGGGGGATAAATAATGAAAACTTATGATATAATTATAATCGGTGCCGGATCAGTCGGTCTTCCATTAAGCTATTACCTGTCTAAAAAAGGCAAAAAGGTCGCTGTCATAGAGAAGCGTCATTCTTATGGTCGTGGTGAGAATAAAGCCGCTATCGGTGGTATTAGAGCTACTCACAGTGATCCTGCAAAGATAAAGATAGGTCAGATGAGTATTGATATAGTGCAAGACCTTGAGAAAGAACACGGTCTGGAATTAGATTGGATCACAGGCGGATACCTCTATCCTGTCTATGATGAAGCTAAAGAGAAAGCTTTGAAATCTCTACTGGTCACTCAGAAAGAATTCGGATTGAATATAGATTGGATCGAACCTAAGAAAATAAAGAAACTCGTTCCCGGAATCACTGAAGAAGGCTTACGTGGAGGAACTTATTCACCTCAGGACGGATCTGCATCTCCATTGAAGGTCGCTGGTGCTTTCTACAAACTATCTTTTGAAGCAGGAACAGATTTTTTCTTTGATGAAGAAGTTATTTCTATCGATACAGAGGGTGATCTGATTTTAAGCCTTAAAACAAACAAAGAAGAATATAAAGCAAGTGTTTATATAAATGCAGCTGGCGGATGTGCCAGAGAACTTGGAGAACTGTGCGGACTTGATCTGCCGGTATATCCTGATTCTCACGAAGGCGGGATCACTGAACCTGTTAAGCCGTTCTTTAAACCAATGGTCGTGGATCTGAGATCTGATGAACAGAGTGCAAATTTCTACTATTATCAGAACTATGAAGGTCAGATGGTATTCTGTGTAACTCCTGAACCTAAAATACTTGGTAAGGACTATGACAGTACTTCTGAATTCCTACCTTTGGCTGTTAGAAGATTATTGGCTATTCATCCAAGACTGAAGAATATCAGGGTCAGAAAGACCTGGAGAGGACTTTACCCAATGACACCTGACGGATTCCCTATTGTCGGCTGGATAGATAATGTACACAATATGTTCCTTGCTGTTGGAATGTGTGGTCAAGGTTTTATGTTAGGACCTGGACTTGGAAAGATCATCTCTGAGATGCTTGTAGATGGAACGAATGATTATGATTTTATTCTTAAGCAATTGAGTTTGTATAGAGCATTTGAGGGGAATGAGGTGTTGAAATAACATATATTCCGTAGGGGAAGGCTTCCACGCCTTCCCACTTAACGTATTCAACACACAATTACCCATCAAACATATGAAACATTCCCGGGGCATATTCATGTCCCTTTTTTATTCCCCCAATTCACCGGATTATCCCTTATATATTCCCTCACACGATTCAAATCATCATCATTACGAATTACACGATCGTAATACGATCTTTGCCATAATTTACCTACATGCAAATTTGGATTTTTCTTAATTCCCATTCTCAAATATTCATTCGATGTATATGTTTTGATACGACCCATAACATCAAATAAGGATAATTGGGTTTCGGAATGAATTTCAATTATTAAATGAATATGATTGGGCATCACAATAAATTCATCAACATCAAAACCATTATAATATTTCGGGATATTATGCCAAATCATATCAACCATTTTACCGAGATCGTTTTTAATCATTTCATCATTTACGATCTTTCCAAATAAACGTTGCTTATCAAATGTACATAATGCTATAAAATAATAACCAGGTTGGTCATATTGATAACCTTTGATTCTGTTTTCTTTTCTGCTTTTTAAATTTTTATCCATTGGTGTTATTTTTATCAATTATTGTTATTTGTTCACGATTGTGGGAAGGCGTGGAAGCCTTCCCCTACGCGAATCGTTGTTGAAACAATAACAATATATGAATGGCAAAAGGTCACATAATGACCTTTTGCTGTGATTTGAATATTTTTTTTAAATTTTACAAATAAATTAATAATCATTGCAAAATTGACATTAATTATTTTAATTCAACTTAATCAATTTACAAAAGGACACATCATGAAATTCAAAGTTATAACATTTTTTATCCTGCTTACATCTTTATTGTTTGTCGGCTGTTCTGAAGATCCTGATCCTATAAGTCAAGTTACTGTTAATGCTGGTGCAAAACCATATACAGTTGTATTATCACATGATGTTTATCTGCCTCTCGGTTTCGATGATGCCGTATTTGTCATGGAAGAATGTTATGAACCGTACGATACCTGCTATGGTTTTCCTGTATTGAAGGATGGGATCTGGGAGTTTTTATTTGAACCGGGTGGAATCGCTGACTGGAAAGTTTCAATTGATAAAGATAATGCCTACGTAACGATCGAAGAATACGGGAAGTAATTTCTACACAATTTAGCAAGGGTGTTTTAAAACGCCCTTTTTTTATTACCTAATTCTCATAAATAAAAATAATAATTATTGACAAAATAGGTAGTAATTGTTAGGTTATATACTATATTAAATGCTACTTGTTAATGTATTGAAAATTAATCTTGGGTATTATGCAAATGGAATATTTTGGTGATCTGGATAATGTGACTTTTATGAAGATAATGAAGAAATAAGTTATAATGTTACATGGATCATTGAGTTGGACTCGAAGCCGTTTAGTAGGTAAAGGATTGTTGAAATAAAGGATAAAGAATAGGGGAAAAATGAAAAACAATATTACAGACAAAGAATTCTTTAAAATAATTAATAAAGGATGTCGAAAATATGGGGATAAGATAGCAGATACTTTTCCACTTTGGGCGTTAGAAATAACTTATCCGTTTCTTTCAGAAGACGATATAGAACAAGCGGTATATGGACTTGACTCTAATGATGAGTCCATTGATGCTTTTTTTGTTAATGAAACTACAAAAGATATATATTTCGTACAGTGCAAGTCTGCTTTAAGTGAGAAACAACTAAGAGCATGTAAAAAGGAGTGGCTATCTTATCTTTATGATGTCCCAAATAAACTTGAAAATGAAGATTACATCGAAAAACATAAAAATGACAGAATAAAAGAAATTGCATCTGATTTTGCTCCATATAAAAAGAAAGGCTATAATGTAAATTTTATATTTTTCCACTTGGGATATCTTGCAGATTATAAAATACTAGAATCTTATAGTGATGACCCCAAAGTTAATTTTGTATATTATGGATTTGATGAAATTATTGATCAATATTATGAATATGAATCGAGATTATCGTTAACGGAACCCGAATTCTTTAATTTAAATATAAATTATACAAAATATCCTGAAATGATAAATCAAAAAATTGGAAGTCATTATACATTAATTTCTTTAATTACTGGGGATGAAATAATAAGACTTCGTGAAAACTATAAATACCAATTATTTGATAAAAATGTTAGATATAATTTAGGGCTAAATAAAATTAACAAGTCAATTGTTGAAAGTGCAAATACTCAAAGGAACGATTTTTACTATTTTAATAATGGACTGACTATAACATCACTTAAGTTTAAGAAAAAGGATGTTTCAACAATAAGAGTGGAAAGACCTCAAATAATTAATGGTGCACAGACTGTTGATTCTATTTACACTGCTTATCTTAAGCGCTTTCAAAAATTGAAGAGAGTTCAAAAAAATATTGAACAAGCACGAATTAAAGCCCTTGATGAATTTAGAAGTATTAAAGTTTTGTTTAGAATAATCCAAACACAAATTCACGAAAGTGATTTTGAGATGAATGTTATAAAATGCAATAATACTCAAAACGCAGTACATATTAGAGATTTTTATTCAAATAATCCTGAGCAAATTGAACTACAAGAGCAGTTCGCACAGCAAGGATATTTTTATGAAATAAAAAGGGGAGAAAGAAATTTTATTAAAAAGAATTTGCATACAAGGCTCAAGAAAAAGCTTTCTGACTTTAAATACGGAAAGGAAGAAAATATTGATATCGAAAGACTTGCTAGTCTATTACGTGCATATCATTTAGAGCCAAGTGCGAAAGAAGTTGGTGCAAAGAATATTTTGAACAATGATGATACTTATCAAATGCTTTTTGGAAGTACAGCTACTGATATAACAAAAGAAAAAGTAAATGAAATGATTTTAGCATATAATATTTTTAGCATATTAGAGCAAGAATCAAAAGATTATAATAAATTACTTAAGCTGTTGCTACATATTGATGAGCGACCAAAAGATTTTGATAAAGTAAAGAAACTTGTTGATGATTCTCTTGTTTTGAATAGTGTAATAAAATCAAAATATGAAAACTATAAAACTTATGAGTCCAATAAAGATAGAAACAAAAAAAATATAAGAAAACTCAGTTGTTTTACACAAGGTAAGTATTTTACACTATCAATTTTTAGAATATCTATGGTAAAAAATTAAGATGTAATACTTGATTTTGAAGCTGAATTTAGATAAATAAATTAGGGAGTTATAATGAACAAGAGAATTTTTATCAGTTTTGCAATTGAAGATGTAATATTGCGTGATTTTCTAGTAGGACAAGCAAGAAATAATAATTCACCATTTGAATTTGTTGACATGTCTGTAAATGAACCTTGGGATTCTTCCTGGAAAACAAATTGCAGAAGGAAAATTAAAGGTTGTGACGGTATGATAATTATTACTACTCAGAATACACCAAAAGCAGATGGACAATTATGGGAAATAAAATGTGCACTAGAAGAGAATGTTCCTGCATTAGCAATTTGGGGACGGAAAACGGGTAGAAGAATATCATTACCAAGTGAGTTTACTAATTTCTTTGTCCATGATTGGTCATGGCCAAATATTGCAGATTTCATTGAAAGTTTATAGGAGTTAGCAATGACAAACAAGCAAAGAGCATTCATCAGCTTCGATATCGATCATGATGATGGTGCAAAAAAAATGTTAGCTGGACAAGCGAAGTTACAAGATAGCCCTTTCGATTTTAAAGATAATTCTGTAAAAGATCACTTAACAGGTGATTGGAAAGAGAAAGTAAGAAGACGTATGGACAATGTGGATGTTGTAATTGTTCTCTGTGGTACTCAAACACACAATGCAAACGGTGTTTCAGCAGAACTTACAATAGCTAAAGAAAGAAAAATACCATATTTTTTATTATCTGCTTATCCTGATAAGAGATGTACAAAACCAACAAGTGCTTCAAGCTCAGACAAAGTTTATAAATGGACATGGCCAAACTTAAAACTACTTATCCATGGCAGGAGATAGGAAAAACTTATGAAACTTTTTGTAATACATAGATTTAAAGAAAGAAAAATTGCTAAAACACTACTACAGAAAAGTGGCAAATTATTGAATGCCAAATTTGAATTGATTTTTCTCGATAGTAAAAAAGATGATAAGTGGAAAGAGAAAGCGATCGATGCAATATCTAAGGTGGAAGCGGTAATAATATTTAATGCGTCGTCTTGCGAAGAATCCGAAAATGCAAAATGGGAAATTAATAAAGTAAAAGAAAATAGTATACCAATTGTGGAAGTTAATTCAGATAATACTCCAGAAGATGTGTGTTTAAGAATTAAACCATTATACAACCTAGAAAAAGAATTCTTAGAGTGTTTTAATAGTGATAAACAAACAAATTTACTTGAGCAATATAAATTGATGATAAATTCCTCTGAAAACCTTATTCAACGTCGCTTAAAAACTAATGCTTTTTTTATAACCACAATTGGAAGTATTCTGACTATAGCTGGCTTACTTTTCAAATCTAATGTATTGAAGGGTAATACATTCTGGTTACTATATGTTTTTTCTATTGTTGGAGTTCTACTATGTAATTCATGGAGAAATCTTATTGATAATTATGGAAAATTAAATAAAGCAAAGTTTGGTGTTATATTACAAATAGAAAAGCAACTTAGCGCACAAATTTACCAAGCAGAATGGGTGTCATTAGGCAAAGGGCTACGTCCAGATAAGTACAAATCTTTTACATCAACAGAAAAGAATGTACCCTTTTACTTTGCTCTACTTATTATTCTTCTCACTCTTATTGCAATTATTTGGCAAATATACAATTGGTCAAATTTTCAACTAGTATATTAAGTTGTAATTTTAATTTAAAAAGGTTTTATATGAATTATTTAGAATTTAAAAATAGGCTTTTAGAAGCAAAAACCGAAGAAACTGTCAAAGCAATTTACGCTAAATATTTTAATATTAAGTATGACACTGCAGATAGACATGATCTCTATACCCCTCATGTGTTGTTTGAATTCAAATATGATAAAAATTTCGATAATATAAAAGCTTTAGCCACAATATTAGCTCAAATACTCTATTACATTAGAAGACTAAAATACGAAGAAACTGATAAAGCGATACCCCCATATTTATGCTTAGCAGATAAAAATGAAGCTACTTTAACTGAAACAAGTTTATGGAAGACCTATTATTCAAATGATTCATATGATTGGAAAAGGGCTCCAAGCAAACCGGATCCAATGTTGATAGATCATTTAGTAAAAGAACCACAAACTAGTAATCTTCATATTTTTAAAGTTATCAAGAAAATAGAGCATAATTTCTTTAAGAGCTTATTAAATAATTGTTTAGAACAGCAACTAAAATTTGATTTTGGAGATAAAAAAATAATAAATGAAGAAAATTTTGAGGCTGTTTTTGACCATTGGAAAAATATAATTGGTCAATATATTAATAATGGCTATAAGATGTCCCAATACTTTTTATCAAATTTACAAAAAGAAAAGATATTGATAAAAAAGGATGAAAATCAGGTTGTTTTCACGTTTGAAGATAATATTTCTAAACGCCAAAAAGTTTTAATGAAAGACTATCTATATTTTTGGAATTTGTATGATCAGGTAGATAGTGTAGATGTGATAAGTGGTATTAATTCCAAACTTGACCGACTTACGGATGAAAGTCAAAGAAGATTTGAAGGAGAGTTTTATACTCCATTACTATTTGCAAAAAAGGCAATCCATTATATTGAGGATGTTTTAGGTAGAAATTGGTATAAAACAGGTAAATATAGAATTTGGGACATGGCATCTGGTACTGGGAATCTTGAATGGCATTTACCAGCAGAAGCTTACAAGTATCTTTACTTATCTACGCTACATGCGAGTGAAATAGACCACAATAAGAAAGTATTCCCAGATGCTACATGTTTTCAATATGACTACCTTAACGATGATGTTGAATATCTTTTTTCTAAAGGGAAACTGCCTTTTGAGCCAAATTGGATACTGCCTGAAAAATTACGTAATGATTTAAAGGATGAATCAATCACTTGGTTGGTTTACATTAATCCTCCATTTGCTACTGCACAGGTAGGTGGTGCAAAAGGTGAAGATAAAATGGGTGTTAGTAAAACTAAAGTTGAAATACAAATGACCAATGAAAAAATTGGTCATGCAAAAAGAGAACTTTTTGCTCAATTTATGTATAGAATTGTTAAAGAAATGCCAAGCAAAACTTATTTAGGGATGTTTTCTAAATTAAAATATCTTAATGCACCTGATAGTATTGAATTTCGTAATCAGTATTTCAATTTTAAATACGAAAAAGGATTTGTGTTTAAATCCACAACATTTCAAGGTGTAAAGGGTAAATACCCAATAGGATTTCTAGTTTGGAATTTAGCTAAAAAAATTAAAAATAATAAATCAGTAAAACTAGATATAAGTAATGATGAAGGTATTAATATTGGAATCAAACATTTAAGCTTAATTGAGAAAGATGATGTTATAAATAAATGGTTTGAAAGACCTAGTAATTCTAATGATTATATTATGCCTCCATTAAGTAATGGAATCACAGTCAAAGAAGGCAATTTAGATAAAAGGCATAGATCTAGGTCTGACTTTCTAGCATCAATTTGTAGTAAAGGAAACGATTTTCAAAATTCAAAATATATTACGATACTATCGTCACCAAGTGTAAGTGCTGGTGCTTTTACAGTTAATCATGTTAACTTTGAACATAGCATGATACTTCATGCTGTTCGCAAAATTCCACGAGCTAATTGGTTAAATGATAGAAACCAATTTTTAAAGCCTAAAGTTAATCTAGAGAAACAGTTTATATTGGATTGTATTATTTGGAGTTTGTTTTCTTACTCGAATGAGACAACCTCTTTAAAAGATGTCCAATATTTAGATAAAGAATATCAAATTAAAAATAATTTTTTTCCATTTCTGATTGAAACTTTAAAAAAATGGGAGATAAGTGATTCTGATTTTAAATTACAGTTAGGTAATGATCAAGATCGCTTTGTTGCTATTTGGCTGCAAGGTAAAAAATTATCTCCTGAAGCAAGGGAAGTGTTCAATAAAGGAAAGGAAATATATAAAATATTTTATTCAAATTTAAATAAAATGCTAACCCATACTTATAGAATACAAAATTGGGATAGTGGTTGGTATCAAATCAGAAGATGTTTAGCTGATAATAGTATTGGAATTGATGAAATCGAAGAATTGAAACAATTAAATCAAAGGTTAGCGGATAAAATATTACCAAGAATTGAAGAGTTCGGATTTTTAGATAAAGATGAAGTTTATGAAAGTATTTAAGAAGTTATATGCAAAATATAAGTGTATGCGGTAGCCCCCCCCCTAAACACTCATCATTAAAAATCCGCAGAATCCGGCATTCGTTCGTAAATGTTGGATCAACATTCTTTTTCATTTCATTGATAGTCTCACGATACTTCTCATAAATATACAAGCCATCTGAAAAGATGGCTTTTTTTCATTCCTTCAATTTTGTAAAAGAAATCAAAAATAATAGCAAAAGGTCAGTATTTGACCTAGTGATAATCTTATATTCAATTAATAGGATTAAAAGTGCATTTTTAGGGTTCAAGATATTGAACCCGTACAAATGCCTTAGATATAATTAATTGGAGAGAAGGTGAGAAATAGGCAATCAATTCGTTTTAAAAATTATGATTATTCAAAAGCAGGAATGTATTTCATCACAATTTGCACGTATGATGATGAATATTTATTTGGGGAAATTATTGATGGTATTATGATATTAAATGATTCAGGCATATTAGCACATAAATATTGGACAGAAATACCAAATCATTTCCAAAATGTTATATTGGATGAATTTATAATAATGCCCAACCACATCCATGGAATAATACACACTGTAGGGGTTCAACATCTTGAACCCGAAAGATCGTATGAACCCACAAAACGGAACGAACCCGAAAGAGCGAATAAATTCCAACACATAATATCAGGTTCAATCGGATCAATTATCCGTGGATTCAAAGTTGGAGTTACAAAATGGTACAGAAAGAACACAGATATTTATAATGTATGGCATCGTAATTTTTACGAAAGAATAATCCGTAGCGAATTAGAATTAAATAATGTTCGTCAATATATAATTGATAATCCAAAAAAATGGAAGATTGAAAAAGATGCGTTTCAATTAATGAATAAGATTCAAAATTACGAATGATCTAAGATAGTTTTTAGATTGTCAGATATACCAATAGAACTTGAAGATACCGATTTAATGCCCATAATCGTTATAATCAAAAGCATCTGACACATTAAGTTTCAATTTTGGTCTTAGAACTTCAATTGTATCTGTTCCGTTGATCGCAAGATCAATGATATAGACAATCTCATCAGATAGATTTCTCTCATACCCGTCATAGTCACTCCAACCACATGAGAATTGATGATACCTACCTACCATTTCGTAATACTGTGGAGTTTTTACCGTTGGTAGATTGTGCATAAACTCGATACTTCCGCCCATAAGATTAATACTTACACCGTTGAAACCCTCAATTTCAGGAGTTCCAACATCATCACCTATGAAAGAAAGTTGAAGCATATCCAAAACAGCTAATGAATCTAATTCTGTCCAAGACCAATTATCCCTATTACTGAAATAATCCAGATTCCAAATCTGATCAGCTTCTATCCAATCAGATTGATTAAGGAATAATAAAGTATTTTGTGACATACCCATTATACCGCCATAGTATAATTTTTCATCGAAATTTGCAGTCGTAAGAGTTATATTAACTTCATTTTCAGCTTCAAGACCATTGTTATGCTTTACAACTACTTTAATTGTATGTGGACCCTCGGTATAGTCATTAGTGGAGATATTATGTGTATATGGATAGTTTTCGTTGTAACCTACCAGAAAACCATCCATAAAAAATTCTACTCCAAGTATGTTTTCATAATCTCCATTTGTAACTACTTGAACTTCAATATCAATACCTATCGAATATTTTGTACTATCGGTAGGATATGTAATTGAACAAGTTGGTACTTCGTCTGTTGGTTCAGATGAATTATCATCACTACAAGACCATAAAATCAAACTAAAGAAAACAACACTTAATGCTATAACAATCCACTTCTTCATTTAATACTCCAATTCTTATTTCAAACATTAAAATAGTTTCAACAAAATAACAACAGTTTAGTAGGATAGCAACAATTACCACCCTACATATCTCCAAATGAATATTTTATCCCCAGCGAGAAAGTAGTCGATCCTTCATCATTGTTTAAATAATCATTTTTTGAATGGAGAATAGGCATTAAACCCCCGAATATTTCAAAGTCCCAAAACCTAAGTGAAACTTTTATAGGAATTCCAATCACAAAATCTTCCATACTCGCTGAAGATCTACTTGTTATTTGCGTACTGTCAATATTTGTCCTTATTATATCCACTTCGTTCTTCACATAATCTAAATAAATACCTGCCCTGATCGCTGCTTTAGTATTGCTTTTAAAGCCAAACTCGTTTACCCTGAAATTTGATTTCGAATTGCCTTGAAGAACAACCTCATTTATTAAAGCAAATGAAGTTATTTCACTGTCTATTGTAACTTCATCTAAACCGTTGTCTGAATTATCAGTGCCACTTGCAGTAGAATATTGTGATTGGGCAGTGACAGCATAGTATAAATTATCATCTAACGGAAAACTTTTTTCTATTCCAGACATAAATATGTTACCATTGCTATAAGTCGTGAAATCAGCCATCAACTTTAGATCTTTATAAAATTTATATCCAACCTCAGTATTACTTATAATATCAAATATACCTGCATCACCTGAAT
>JAQICF010000014.1 GCA_027858795.1 Candidatus Delongbacteria bacterium
CCGGTTTGGTAATATGAATTACCTAAGTTATAATATATTTCACCATTCTCATACCCTTCCTGCAGAATTGAAGTATAAAGAGTGATAGCTTTAGCAAAGTCACCTTTTTCATATTCAGCGTTAGCTTTATCACACTCTGTAACAGCAGAAGCTTGAAGAGAGAGAAAAACGGTTAATATTACGGTCAGTATAAATTTCATATAATTTCTATTTTAAGTTTGCACTAAGGTCCATTATCAAATTGCTTGCTCTTTCAATATCGGTTGTCATTTCGTCAACATTCGGTTTTTCAGGTGAAAATTGAGTACTCGAAGTTTTTGTAATAATATTCTGAAGTTCTTCGATCAGTTCATTTGAAATGTTCTTATTTTTCAATGTAGTTTTTATTTCATCAAATATAATACCTGCGTGAGATATGTTAAATTTATCCCCAAGGAATTTGTAAATTGCTTCTTCAAGCGCTTTATAGAATCCCAGGTAATTATTTTCTTTCAAGAATACTGTAGCAGCTTTTAGTCTTTTCTTAGCAAAATTAGAAGCTTTTCTCTTTCTCATTCCTGATACATCTGCTCTTTTTTTGGAAAAAATACTGTTCAGGATATATGTGATCAATGGTAATAATAATGAAATTAATATATATATGTAGAAGTTAATAAATGTATTAGTCTTTTCACTGAGCTTATAAAACTTTTTAGCTGATTTTTTTATATATCTGATATCTTTTGCAAGTACTTCAATTTCTTTTCTCGAGTATCCTGCGGATGATACGAATTTACCATTTGCACTACCTGTGACTGTGATGCTATAGTCTTTATCAACAATGGTTTTATATTTTTTCTTTACAGGATTGAAATAAGAAAATTTAACGCCTTTGATCACATGCTTTCCAGGAGCTCTTGGAACCAGGATATACTCAAAAACAACTTTTCCATCTGTCTTTGAACCCTTATTTAATTTGATCTCACTCTTCGGATCATACACTTCAAAATCAGAAGGTATTTCAGGTCTTAGCTCAGTAATATCTCTGAAATTTCCTGTACCGGAAACTGTTATTTTCATTGTAACAGCTTCATTAACATCGACAGAATCATTGCCTAAGGTTGATCTTAATTTAAAAGTTCCCACTCCCCCGCTGAAATCTTTCGTTTTTCCTGCAGGAAGTTCATTTATATGGATCTTGATATTTTTTGAACGAATGGATATTTCCTTAAAATTGTTAAATCCAGAAAATAGATTGTCACTGAAGAACGGATCATCGAATGCAGATCTACGCCTAGCTTTTTTCTTGGATTCTACAGGAACTGAGACAATTAGAGGATTAAGTTCGTATTCGCCTGAAGCTGTAGGAGTTATCCAATATGATTTTATCGGTAATGTATTATATTTTTGACCTTTGTATATTCTCTGTACCAATGATTTGCTTTTTTGCTGAGAATACACCACATTTTCCTTTACAAATCCTGTCATTTTAGGCTCTTCTGTTAATGACGGCATTCTCACACCAATACCGTCTCTGATATAAAGCACATAATCAACTTTAAGCATTTCGCCAACGAACGGAGAATTCTTGCTGAGTTCTGTAATTAAGAAGATATCTTGAGATTTGGTACCTTTACTTGCTTTCGAAGAGTCAATAACTTTGATATCAACACCGTTCGACTTAAATCTTTTACCATCTTCAATTATTATGACAGAAGGAATTCTAATATTTCCAATTTTTTTCGGTGCAAATTGATAAGTAAGTGTAATTGAGCTTGTGGTTTTACCATTTATTGTCGAAGTACTGTTAGATTGGTATGGACCTGAGATCAATTTAAGGTCTTTTTCAAAATTTGGTTGCTCCATGGAAGCATTATTTCCAAAATTCTCTAAGGTTAGTTCGAGTTCAAATACATCAGTATCCAAAACTTCTAAAGCAGAAGTAGATAATTTAACGATCCTGTTATCCGCAAAAAGCAAAGAAGTTAGTATCAGTAGAAGAAAAAATATTTTAGGATATTTATTTGGCATCATTTAGCTATACTTTATTTCAGTTAATATATCGGAAATTTATACTATTAATCTATTGGAATTGTTCCTTATCAATTGTGAACAAAATATAGATAAAAAAGAGCTTCATTTCAAGGCTTTTATATTGTAACTTGTGATATAATTATTTCAAATAGGAGTATTAAGGATGAAGAAAAATATAATTTATGCTATCAGTGGTATTATTGTAGGTGTTATTTTAACAATTGTGATATTAAAGCAAAGCTTTCCCGGAATGATGATCCAAACTTTTGAGAGCAAACTTGACTATCCAGAAACAGTCAGAATGATCGAGAAAAATGCTGCTGAGAACGGTTGGGCTGTTGCAAAGATCTACAATATGGAAAAAAGGATGAGGAAAGCAGGTTTTGAGGATGCTGCAAGAGTAAAAGTAATTGAACTTTGTCATGCGACTCATACAAATGATATTTTAAGCAAAGAAGACGATATGTTCATTGCTGCAATAATGCCATGCAGGATCGCTGTTTATGAAAGAAAGAATGGCGATGTGTTTATCTCCAAGATGAACATTGGCCTTATGAGTAAGTTTTTCAGTGAAAACGTGGAAGAAGTAATGGGGCAGGTCGCTGAAGAGGATGAACGGATTTTAGAAGAAATTATTAAATAAAAAAATATTTAAATAACCGATACGGAGTATATTATGAAAAGATCATCATATTTAATAATGGTGCATTTTATTCTATTGATTTCTGTGTTCAGCTGTAAACAGGAAGAAAAAATGATCATTGGAGAAAATGAATCTCATCCTGCTCGTTATATTAAATATACTCCTGAGAAAATATTTCCTGATGAACCGATCTCAATTGAATTCATAAGTCCAATGGTAAAAGTTGAACAGATTGGCAAAAATATTGAAAAAAAAATATTCGAGATTAAACCTGATATTGATGGTGAGATAACTTGGAAAGGTGAGAAAACTCTTGTATTTGTCCCGGAAAAAGAGCTTGATCTCAGGAAAGAATATAAAGTTAAATTTAAATTAAAAGAATTATCCGATGAATATAAAGAATATGCAGATCTAAATTTTAATTTTGAAACAATTGGAAGAGAAGTTTCATTTTACAAAGGTGAATTCATAGAAGATAGTAATAAAGAAGCCCATTATGAATCCGATTTGAAATTTAATTATAAGGTAGATAAAAATATATTAAAAAATGAAATCCGTTTATCAATGAATGGTAATAATCTTGATTTAAAACTTACAGGGTCAGATAAACAATTTCACATCATAACTGCATCTATTACCCAAACCCAAGATGAAAAGCTTTTCAAATTGACTGTGTTTAGTGATAACCTTCAACTATCAAACAATTATGAACTCGACTTTAGCTTTACAAGACTACATGAAATGAAAGTAGATCAAATATCCAGGATAATTGAAGAAGATAATCCAGCGATAATCATTGATTTCACTTCGGAGCTTTCAAGATCTCAGAGTATCGAAGGTCTTATAAATAT
>JAQICF010000081.1 GCA_027858795.1 Candidatus Delongbacteria bacterium
CAAATAGATAACCCAATAGCTAAAAAAGATATTATCAAGCATAGAATGATCTATGGTAATTATCCTGAACTTATAAATCTGCAGGATAATGAAGATAAAAAAGAATATTTAAATGAGATCATAAATTCATATTTGTTGAAAGATATTTTGGCTTTTGAGAATATAAAGAATTCCTCAAAAATTCACAGTATTCTGAGGTTGATAGCTTTTCAAATAGGCAAAGAAGTTTCTTATCATGAAATCGGCCAACAATTATCTATGAGTAAAAATACTGTAGAAAAGTATCTCGATCTATTGTCAAAAGTATTTATTCTTTTTAAAGTTGAAGGATTCAGTAGAAACCTTCGAAAAGAAATTTCGAAAAGTCCTAGATGGTATTTTCATGATAATGGTATTAGAAATACATTAATTGCAAATTTTAACAGTCTTAATTTAAGGAATGATGTTGGACAACTTTGGGAAAATTATGCAATATCAGAAAGACTAAAATTTCAAAATTCTAACCGTATGATCGTGAATAATTATTTTTGGAGAACATACGATCAGCAGGAAATCGACTGGGTTGAAGAGAGAGGAGGGGTGTTACATGCTTATGAGTTTAAATGGAATAGAAAGAAAATAAAAGTACCTGCTGCATGGGCAAAAACTTATACAGAATCTGAGTTTAATATCATAACTCCTGATAATTTTCAGGAATGGATCAAATAATAAAGGGGAAAAAATGATAACAAGATCAAAGATAATTTCAATAATTTATTTCATAATATTTATAGCTATAGTAATGATAGTCAGAAGAGAAGAACTTGTAGATGTTTCGATAAAATTACTCACCCCACTTGCGATGATATGGTTTGGGGAATGGTTTATCGATAATTTTGGTGGTAGCATATTTGGAATGTTTGCAGCAGGATTTGCTTCATTTCTTGAAGGAAAGACCCTTCCGGTCTTTGGATGGTTTTTACTAGTATTTTATTCGATACTTTGGTTTATGCTTCCGAATTTTACTGAAGTTGTGTAGGTGATGGGAATTTAAAAACTTTATTTCGTACGATTTTTTAGTTTTAACAAAAAGTCTGCATCCGCTAAATCTTGCGGTCTTCCAGATGTCTGTTTTGCAATTATTAAATCATCTATTGAAATGAAGTTCAAACAGATATCGTCGTACTTATAATCTAATCTGTTTTCATAGGTCTTTTGAAATTCCAATCCATCAACAGATACAAGAATATCAATTCTATTAGGTTCGTAGCCCAATTGAATTATATTGTCTTTGTCAGTAAAATCTTTTTCATTCAAACCCAAGCTTTCAAATCCAAACTCTTTTAGAGTTATTAAAAAATTCTCAATATTTGAATGATCTACCATTAACCATATGTCAATATCTTTTGTGTATCTGGGATAACCGTGAAAATTGACTGCAAAGCCACCAATTATAAGATATTTAACGCTGTTCTTTTCTAATAATTCTGCAAACTCTTTGAAATCGTTGCTGATCTGGATAGAATCTTTCATTTACTTCTTCTCGCATTTTATGAAGATTGATCAATCTATTTTTATAACTAAGTGACAACCAATATATTAAGTTGCTCTCATCATGTCCTTTTTTTACTATTTTCAGGCTTCTTTTCATAATAGAAATATACGAATTGTTTTTCATTATTACAATAATATATTACGTGATATATTTATGAATTATTTGAATATATGTGAATTCAATAAAGCAACTACATAATGACCTTGATCTCTTTACCCATAAAGAATATAACAAGGAAGAATTGTTACATAAAAAATATACAATTACCGATATTTCAACTGGAGTAAATGAATTAAATCTTTCGATAGAATATCCTTTGAAATCTAAGAATACCATAAAACTTGACCTAATAAAATATTCATATCCTAAATTGAAACCTATTATTGAAATAGAAGGTATTAAACTGGTATGATTTTTATATTTCACCAAGAGAACTATCCAAATCGATACATTTCAGAGGAATGTCAGGATATGAATTCGTAAAATTCCATAAATAACCCTTATTGTATTGAAAAAATTCCAAAAATATTCCTAAATATTGGCAAAATATTCCCAAAACACATAGCTAAATAAATTATTATAATTCTTTCTTTTTAAACCTAAACAGCTTACTTTATTTAATGTAAAGATAAAAAATTATTACAGGAAGATTGGAATTAGAATATATTTGAACAAGGTGGTTTTAACCCCTTGTAGATAGAGAGTTGAAACAAGATCCTGAAATAAATTCAGGATGACGTAATCCGAGAAATTATGGCATTTGAAAAATTAAAAGAAAATTACGAATTATATAAATCTCATTACTTTGCAGGTAATGAACTGTATTGTCCGTTCTGTTCTCGATTTTTTAGAATGGATACATTCGGTAGATCTGGTGGAAAAAGTACTCATTGTCCGGTCTGTGCTTCATCAAAAGAAGAAAGAACACTTCTCTTGTTCTTGCAGTCCAGAACTCAGCTTTTAACCGGTGAATTAAGAATATTAGTGATCAGTGAAAAGAACGAAATTACAAACTATTTTTCCAGTTTCCCAAATACAGATTTGAAAATATTTACTCCTACAGGTGATTTTTCAATTAGAGATGAAGAATTAAGGGATAAATATCCAAGCGATTATTTCGATGTAATAATTTGTAACTATGTCTTAGAAAAAATGCCTAGTTATTATACTCTCATGGAAGAATTGAAAAGAATAATTAAAACAGATGGATTTATTACCCTACAAGCTAATATCGACAATGAAAGAGAAAATACATTAGAGACACATCATCAAATGTATAAGGATAGATTGAAAATTTATGGTGTATGGGGGAATTATAGAAGATTTGGTAGAGATTATGTGCAAGTATTAAATGAAAACGGTCTTTCAGTCCTTGAGTATGATTTTGAATTGAACTTAAGTGATATACCGGAAGAAACATTTTTCAAAAAATATAGATTCTACTTGGGATATAAAGACGATCCACCGATTATAAAAAATTATGATACTGTTGTAGATGATGCTATTGATGAACATTATAATTCAAGTATAAAGAAAAGTGCTTTCTATTCGATGATTTATATGTTTGTCTTTCTTATCCCTGATATTATCAAAATCAAAGTAAATAATCTGGGTAATAAGATTAGTGAAAAACAAGAGAATAAACATAGAACTGAATATATGCTTTTTGTACTTATAACAGGATTGTTTTTATTCTGGTCAACATTAGCTTTATTTATTTGGACAGGTCATTTTTATAGTAGTTATTTTATTGGTGGAATTATTCATTGGTTTGTTGCATTTCCAATTTTTCTTACAGTGGGTTTAGGTGGACTGTCAATATTATACGGATATGCATTTGTAACTAATTCCGCTGGGGAACTCAAGAAAGGTATAGTGGGAATGTTTTTTAGTGCATCCTTATTCTTGTCAATAATTATACTCATGTTTGGTCAGTAAAGACAAATTGTCTAAAAACTACATAGCTAAATAAATTATTTAAGACTTTCTTTTTAAACTTAAATTACTTATTATAATCAAGTCAATTAATGTAGCTGAAAGATTATTAAATATGTTCCGAATTTTATTTTAAAAATTAAGTAATATTAAGACAATTATTTTTCAAACATTTTGTCTATAACGTTGATATAAGTAAACAGGTTGTAAATCGGATGGATCATTCAAACAGTAAAATGGTAATTTATCCCTGAAAAAGTACACTTCATCGTTATTAATTAACAATTTATGTAAATCAGGTATATTTTGAAGGGGCGTAACACTTACGCCTGAAAAAGGAATTAAGAGGAGTGAAAAATGAAAAGAATATTAGCAATTTTAATAGTAGCAATGGTAATCCTGATATCATGTGGTAAGAAAGATGGATTTGAAAAGAAAGTTGTAAATGGAATTACACAATACATTAACACTGATATTCCAAGTGACCCATCTGCAACCTTGGATCTGAAGAAACTTTATACGATCTCAACAGAAGATCAATCGGATTCCACAGCATTTTTCAAAAGACCTATAGCTTTAACAGTTGATAAGAATGAGAATTTATTTGTACTAGATCTACTTTCAATGAGTGTGAAAAAATTTGATTCGAATGGTAAGTTTGTGAAAAGTATCAGCAGGCAGGGAAGAGGACCGGGAGAACTTTTCTATCCTTCTGTTATGTTCATTGATAACGACACTTTGAATGTAATGAGTATTGCTTCCAGCAAGATTTCAAAATTTGATCTGGATGGAAATTTCTACAAAGATGTTACGATAGACCAGATGCAATTACAAAATCCAAAGATGTCACCTAACGGACAGAGAATGGTAACCTTCTTGTCCAAACCTGTAGATAAAGGAGAAGGGCAACAGCCTGATTTGGAGTTTTCACTTGTTATGATCAATAGAGATAGCATGAAAGTAAATGCTACTCTGAATAGCACAGTAATATCACCTCAAGATATTATGGCAGGTAAAATGGATTTCAATGATCTTATGATCCCTTTCGCACCCGGTAATGATAAGATCTATGTATCTGAAAACTCGGATGCACAGTACAGAATATTTTGCTATGATTATGATGGTGTGAAAAAATCTGAAATACGAAAGAGTTTTAAAAAAGTAAGATATGGAAAGGTTGAAAAAGGCGAATATAAAGAAGAAATGAAAAAAATGGCACAGGGAATAAAAAATATAAAAGTGAGTAATTTTAAAAAAGCTATAAATGATATTTTTACTGATAAATACGGACGAGTTTTAGTAATACCTAGTATAGATAGAAAATTGGATTCATTGGGAGTATACATTGATATATTCAAAGATGGTAAATTCCTTAATCGAGTTGACTATAATGTGATTGACAAAGGTAGCTCGGGCATATTAAGTATGATGAAAAAGGCACAATTCTTTATTAAAGATAAATTATACGTGATGAGTATGGAAGATTTAACGATAGATGTATATGATTATTAAAAGATAGTTGTCCGTAGGGTACGCAGGAATGCGTACCTAATACGGATTAATAA
This sequence comes from Candidatus Delongbacteria bacterium, assembly GCA_027858795.1. The sequence continues at coordinate 5,035 of JAQICF010000081.1, forward strand.
AACGAAAATTAAAAGAATAAAAAATGATTAACGACGTTTACAATAACAAAAGTAGGGGCGTAATTTATTACACCCAAATAAAAGATCCTGAAATACTGAAATAAATTCAGCATAAATCAAGTTCAGGATGACGGGTAAAATGGATACCCGGATCAAGTCCGAGTATGACAATGAGAACAAGGGGTTTCAACCCCTTGTAACAACATAGAATAAATAGGAGAAAATAAATATGAGAATTATAATTTTACTTTTAGCATTCCAATTGGTAAATGCTGTTACATTTGATTTAGATCAATGTTTGGATTTTGCTGAGAAGAATAACAAAAGTATTCAAATATCAAATTATCAGAAAGATATTTCTGTGATGAACGTTAAAGATGCAAGAAATAGGTTCTTTGATGTTTACGGTAGAGATAATAATATCTTTTCTATGGACGATGATGAGAATATGAATATTAATTTTTCAACATCAGTTGGAGTAACTGGAACTTTAAGCTCGGGACTGATACACAACTATCAATATTCAGGTATTTCTTCGGAGAATTCATTTCTGGATCACACAAACAGTGTGAACAGTTTGAGAAATCAAGTCACATCAGCTTTCTTTGGTGTTCTTATTGCTAAAGAAAATCTTAAACTGCAAAAGGATAAACTTGAGTACAGTCAGAAGAAATTTGAAGAAGCAAAATTAAGATTTGATATGGGAAATATGTCTCAATCTGACCTTTTAAGCTTTGAAGTAACTTTATCAGAAGATACTATTGATCTTAAGAACAAAGAGTCCGCTTTAAAAAAGCAAAAACAAAATCTTCTATATCTAATGCATAACCAGATTAAGGATGAAGAGTTTGATATTGAATACAAAGAAGAGCTTGATACCACATTTAACTTTGTAAAAAAAGATCTTATTGATGAAGCTTTGAAAAATAGACCTGACATATTAAAATATCAAAATTATCTTGGACAGCAGGATCTTATGCTTAAGATGCAGTATGATAATTTTTTACCATCCTTATCTGGTGATGTCTATTATAACTATACAAAATATCACGATTTTAACAATGATTTGTTCTCTAACAGCAGTGATGGAATAAAAGGTAATCTTACTCTTTCATTGAACTTAAGCTACTCAAATTGTAATAGTATTGATAAAAACAAAGTTGAACTCAAGAAAAGTAAACTTTCTTTTGAATCAAAAGTCCTTGAGATCAAGAATGACATTACTTCAAAGCTTATTGATCTTCAAAATCAGAAGAATAACTTAGAGCTAGCAGACAAGCATATTGAGCTGGCTGAAAAAAACTTAGAACTGGCTGAGAAACTTTTTGCCATTGGCGATAAGTCTGTGTCAGATTACTTGAAAGCAAGAAATGATTTCATCAGTGCAAAGAATAGAAAGATAAACTATCTGTATAGTTTTATCATTTCAAAATATGACCTTTATAATTCCGTTGGGAGAAGATAGTGAAAAATAAAACGTATATAATTCTGACTGTTATTATCATAACTGTAATAACATATCTAATAATGAAACCTAAGGCTGAAGATAAAGATGCTAAGATGAATGAATTGAAAGATTCCGCAAAGGAGGTAAAATCCTTTGTAAAGGTCAAGACGGTAAAATTATCAAATCAGAATTTGATCATGCATATAAATACTACCGGAACTGCTAAGGCTGAAAGGTCTGTGGATATTTATCCTCAGGTAAGTGGCTTCGTCGAAAAAGTATATGTCTCAGAAAATTCACAGGTTTCAAAAGGTGATCTTCTGTTTACATTAGACAACGAACAGTATCAGCTGAATCTAGAAAGAGAAAAAGATAATTTGCTTAAGGCTAAGATAGCTTATGGTATCAGAAAGAGTGAGATAAAAGATCAAAGTACAGCAGCCAATGATAAAAAATTCAATGAAGAATTAAATAAATTGAAAGAACAGAGAAGAATCGGAAATATTAGTGAAAAGGAATATGAAGA
>JAQICF010000093.1 GCA_027858795.1 Candidatus Delongbacteria bacterium
TGACCAGTAAACAGATAATAATTATGATAAAACTTATTTTTTTCATTTATGCCTGACTCCTTTTAAGTTGGTAAAATTGTATGTATAAGCATATTAACTCCAAAATCTGTCTGCTAACGGATATGGCAAAAAGCAGTGAAATACAATTCCTTATAAATCATTGCTGTTTTGCCAATGTTATCATCTGTCGCAACTCGCTCTGTTCTTTCTTTACAAATTGAGCCTATTTTTTATCTTTCGCTTCTATGTTCTTTTTTATCTCAACTTTATCTTTCGTCTTACTTGTACTTGCAGCAATGATGTAGTAGAATTTCTTATTTGTACTACTATTTTTCTGCCATTGTGTACTTGTAATGAAAGTACCTGTAGAATCTATAGTAAATGCTCCATAAGGATCTTCTGATGTATAAACTTCATACTCAGATGCCCCAGGAACCATTTCCCATGATAAAGTTACAGTAGTATCATTTTCCATTGTCATCAATACATTATCAGGTGCTGTTAGTATTTGTGTAACATCTGTCCAATATATATCATAAGTATCAGATATTATTTCATTTCCTATGATATCCTTTATTCTGAATATTATATCTCCATCACACTCATGATCTCTTGCAGATATTACACCTGTGTAGTTATATGTATTTTTCCCGGATGTTAATGTTATTGTGCCAGAATCACCTTCAATACCATAATCAGCTGTAACACTTTCAATATCAGATACATCATTGAATGTAAGTTGTATTTGCATATCTTCATTTACATTGGCTTGATTTCCAAAAACAAAATCTATACTTGGGTAATCCATATCAGGTATTCCGTAAACTACAACATTGTCCAAAGCATAACTTGTACTCCAACAATAATCTATTCCATTGGTATAATTATGATTCCATCGTAATTTTATTGTTTGATTGGAATAATCACTCAGATCATAATTCATATTAGTCCATGTTCCATACATTGGTCCAAGCATTTGCGTTGTTGTTAACGGTGTCCCTGATGCATCACATACATCAAAATATATATAACTATTCGGCGAGTTCAATTTCTTATAGTATAATTTATATTCCAATTTTGTTTTATGAAGCGAGCTATCCGGTACTGTAAAAGCAGGTGTCCATAATTGATATGAAAAAGATGTTGAATATGTAGAGTAAGTTCGTGCACATTTTTCACCTGCAATATAAGTAGGATCGGGACCTAACATCCAGCCTGTATATGTTTGTAGAGGCCATTCGTAGGAAGAAATTGTCCAACCTTCTGTTTGCAAATCAGTTATCTCTTGAAAATGTTCAAGAAATACTGCTTCTACTGTGAAAACACTTGATATACTACCACAATTCGGATCGTCTAACAATTCAGCTTCGATCTTAAATCTTTTACCATCAGGATCCGAAGTTACGGTGCTTAAATCCCAAGGGTAAACCCATAAGCTATCTTCAAGTACGATATCTGCTTGATTTACATAAACTCCATCTATCTTGATATTGATTTCAGGATAACTACCTAATACTTGTGGGACTTGAACTTTAATTTCAAGTGTATCTGTGACAATAGCTTTACCTGGTGGCTTTATTGGATAAATGTCGTCTGGATTTGGATATATTACCTCAGGAATTGGTTTTACATCTATGTATAGCTTTGATAAAGGTGAATTTTCTGAAAAATAATTTGATAAATCGTGATTCATTGAATTCCTTTTTAAAAAACTTCTGAACAAGTTTACTGATTCCGTTTCCAAATCATCAGCAGGTATTATATATCTGTATAAATTGGAGTCAATCACTGTATATTCGAGAGTATCTGTCGGATTTAATGAATTCATAAAAGATTCTGTTCTAACTGATGGTGGTTTTATACTGTTATGAACTAGAAAATCAGGACCTTTCATATCTATGATTAATGTATCTTCGTAAGCTAAAATAATTGAATCACCAGATGTTACATAATACTGATAATGATTACTCGTGACATTTTTAATTACAGGTAGCTCATATACATTCTTAATCCCGTTTTTCTCATCGTTGGTTAAGCCTGTAGCTGTAGTATTTGTATAACCATGCATAAGAGCTGAAGCATCGTTCACGTCGTCTAAACCCAGGCTGTGGGTGAGCTCATGCATCATAACTATGTTTATCTGATGAGTAGATGGATTGAAAACCGTATCATTCACAATTATAGTAAAATTGAAGTATTCTCCTGGACCGGTTCTATTGCATATTGCTACTGAAGAAGTATCAACGATGCTTAAAGCAGTATCTAAATATACAGTTTCATATTTCACAATACAAAGTTCAGTTTCAGAGGTAGTTGATGCAGCTATAAGAGTAGGTGCATTTGTAACACCATGAGAATTTACTTCCTGTATACAAGCATTTAAATCTAACCCCCATGTAGTTTTTAAATTATCTACTTCACTAGTCAGATAAACCGTATGGTCACCTGGTGTTGCAAGCCATGAATCCATTAAATTGTATCCAAAGGTCAAATTCTGGAGGACTATAAGAAAGAGAATTAATTTATTTATCATCATCAACCTCCTCGTTTACATATTTTCTTTTGTAAAAGTCTATTGGATTGCTGATTTCATTATATTTTTCAACAATTGAAACTATTTCATTTACAGATCTCAAGGGCTTATTTTTTGAGAAGACCGAGAATGCTTCTTCATCTTTTATTATCAGAGAAGAATTCCTGATTCTAAAAAGATTTTCAATTTTCCCATCATATAACTGAAAGAAGAATATATATTTCCCATTTAAATTTTGCCTCCTATCATTAGATGTAATAATAAATTTACCTGTCGAATTGTAATATTTAATCTGGTTTGGGATCACTTCAAATAAATTCTCGCCTTTTAGAATATTCTCCACCTTAACTGTGTATACTGACCGAGCACCTTTAGCATTCGATTCTTCCTCTTCAGTTTTAAAAAAATATTCTATATCTTCAATTGTTCCAATAACAATTAAATCTGAATGTGTTACAAAAAACGCAAAATCTTCTTCAAGATTATTTGGATCTTTTTTGAGAAATAATCCCAAGTTTTTCATTTTATCAATTGCATTCAGATTTATTTTATATTTAAAATAACTACCGGGTGCAACGAAGTGATCTTTTTGGATACCCAACTCTTTGCATCTATTATAGTAATTTGTTTCAAATTCAATTATTTCCTCCTTTGTCATTCCTGTATCAAAACCTAATCGGTCTTTAACAGTCTCATTTGATTTTGTTTCTTTTGCCTGGGTTTCAGATTGATTTGCTTTAGTAATTCCCTGTTTGACTTCTTTTTTCTCAACCTGCGGTTCATTTCTACCATCATCTGACATTGCAAAGATGGATGTTAGTAATGCAAATATTATCGCTAAGATTAATACTTTTCTGCTTTTCATTTGTAACTCCTATTTATTTTTATAATTCAGATTAAAACTTTGTCATATTCATAAAAGACCTCCTCCTATTTTACGATTTTGAGGTGTCTTTTACATGCAGATAAAATAAAGGACACCGTATCTCTGTTATATCCGGTCCACAGGTCTAGCACAACCTACCGAAAGATATAAAGAGGCGGTGTCCTATGATTTATAGAACACGCGCTTCTTCTCTTGTCTTTTCGGTGTTTTAAAGTGCTAGTTTAATGGACCCAGACAAGATAATTAAAGCTAATAACTATCTAAGTATTTTAAAGATTATCTATTTTTTGTTTAGTTGAACTCCTATTTTTGTTTATATTTTACTATTGTAAGAAATTATCTAATTATTTGTTTAATGTCAAGTTGTTTTGTTTTTTACTCCTTTTAAAATAGGCTCAATTTGTCTTTTGTATCTTAGAGTTGCGATTGATGATAACGTCTGAAAATACGACATATGTCGTATTTATTTTCAGATAGTGCCTAATTGAAACGGATATACGAATGTCGTATTTATTTTAAGATTAAGGCTAATCAAAACGGATATACGCCATATGTCGTTTTTTTCTCCTGTACTTCCAGGTTGTCCAACGGACTGGTGATTTTATCCATTCCTTTCTTCGTTATGTGGGTGTATATCTCAGTTGTCTTTGAACTATTATGCCCTAATAATTCCTGTATATATCTCAAATCTGTTCCGTGTTCGAGTAAATGTGTAGCAAAGCTATGTCTTAGTGCATGAACAGTTGCTTTTTTCCTTTACCGCCTTGTACAAGGATTACATTTCTTTTTGAGTCAATATCTGCGATCTTGATATTTACGGCTTCACTTATTCTCAATCCCCCAGAATAGATAAGATATAAAACACACTTGTGTTTCAGATTCTGTATATTTCCGATAAGAGTTTGTATCTCTTCTTCACTAAAGACAACCGGTAGTTTTTGAGGTCTTTTTGCTCTTGGGATATTATAATATTCTTTTTTCCTGAAAAGTACTTTTTCGTAATAGAATTTTATTGCATTTATTATTTGATTCTGATATCCATATGAAAGACCTTTTTTGTTCTCATTATACAAATAATCCGTGATCTGTTCATTTGTAAGATTATCGATGTTTGTGTTATGAAAGTAATATAAAAATAACTGAAAGCAGTGAGTGTAAGATTTAATAGTATTATTGCTGTAATTATTCAGCTTTAACTTTTTAAGATATTTTTTTTTCGCTTCATCGTTCATATTGATAGTTTTCACCTTTTTCCAAAAATATTAATATATTCAACTACTTATAATATTGCAAGTAGAATAAATTACTGTATACGGTATGTGAATTCTTTTTGATGATGTTTAAGTGGTTTTGTCCTTCCCATTTTTCAAATACCCCTTTACAAATCTGGCGAAAGGGATCAAAAATACTCCTACGGATGCAGGGATCAAAATATTGATTACGAATAACATAAACCCGGCAGAGACAGCTGCTTCTTTTGGAAAATTCATCAAACCGAAAACATATGCCGCAGTACCTTCTCGGACGCCAATATCCCCTAGGCTGATAGGTAAAAAAGTTTTAATTAACATCGCCGACCAAACACCGATATAAGCAAGGTGGATAGCAATTTCTCCAAAAGCAAAGATAAGTAAAACGAATTGACTTGTATAAACTAAGAATAAAGCTAATGAAAATAATGAAAGTGTTCTAGCATTTGTTTTAGTAAAACCCTGAATACCTTCATTGAATTTCACAAACCGTGTACTCTTTGAGAAGAAATTATTTTTCACATATGAAACGATTAGCTTTATCAAACCTGGATGAAGTAAGATGAAAATAATGATCACAGCAACGACCATAGTAATGATCAGAAGATTGAATTGCATTAGCGAAGAATCGGTGAAGAACAAATGTGGCAAGAATGGAATAGAAATAACTCCAAAGGCGATCACCGGTAGAACATCGTAGATCTTCTCAAGGATACTCATGCTGAGTAATTTCATTTTATCAACATTGCGAATAACAAACAATTTACCAAGTTCACCAACTTTCCCCGGAGTAATAAAACCAAAGCTTATGCCAAGAAAAACAGAAGTAAGTATAAGTTTTGAAGATGTTTTAGTCTCAGAAACTTTTGATATCAAATATTTCCATTTAGCGAACTGCAAAAAAATATTAACAGGTAATAAAAGTAAAGCTAAGATCATATAATTCTTGTTGGAATTATTGAAGATGAATTTTAATTCATCGGGGTCTATATCGAAAAAGATAACCGCTATGATTGTAATAGATATTATCAATTTTAAGATCAAAATATTTCGTTTATTAAAAATCATCTTCATTTCTACCAAATATTACCGGGGTAAACATATTTCAAACCCTGTTTCGCTCCAATTTCCATTGCTTTGAAAATCGTATCTTTAGAAGTTCTTGTTTTGTCAGTCATCTTATAATCAGGGTGGAAAGCTGATACATGCCACGGAATATTGGCTCCAAGGTTGTCAGCAATGAAATTAGCTATTTGCTTCAATTCTTTATTAGAATCGTTAAAGTCAGGTATTACGAGAGTAGTAATTTCTAAGTGAATGTCAGACTTTGCAAGAAGCTTTAAATTTCTTAAAACAATATTTATATCACTACCTGTGAACATTTTGCAGTTCTTCACATTAAAGCATTTTAAGTCAATGTTACAAGCATCAACCCACAATTTCATATCTTCAATTACTTCCTCAGTCTGAAAACCATTACTTACAAAAATATTTTTCAACTCTTTCTCTTTTGCAAGAACACCAATATCCTTGGCGTAAGGATAGAATATCGTAGGTTCATTATATGTGTATGAAACAGAAGTACAATTATTGGTCAATGCATTATGAACTATTTCTTCAGGAGTTACAATAGGTATAGTATCCATATCAGCTATAACAGATTGACTGATTTGATAATTTTGGCACCATTGACATTTGAAATTACATCCGTAAGTACCCAACGAATAAGTATTAGAGCCTTTCTCAAAGTGGAATAAAGGTTTTTTCTCAATTGGATCGACATGGACAGCAATTGGTTTGCTGTGAACTAAACAAACCAATTCTCCATTTACATTAGTGTTAACCCTGCACTTTCCGATTGCACCTTCTTTCAGGATGCATCTATGTTCGCAAAGTGAGCATAGTATCGTTGATTGTATCATTGGTTGTGTAGCAGTATCTTCTATTTTTTTGAAATATTTCAATACTATTCCTTTGAAAACTCGAAACGAACATTAGTTTTTAAGTGAGTAAATAGGAACTTTGCCTCAGATACCATTGGAATTTCTAAGCTAAAGATATATACTGGGATGTCTTCCTTAACCGTTACAGAAAGATTTTTGATAAGTACATGTCCAAATGAAGCATCACCCTCATCTGCTATTTCTTCCGAAACAGTTCTATTAAATTCGTCTTCCTCTGTTTCTCCGGATAAGTGTAGATTCATATTGAAAACACTTTGATCGCCAAAATTTATTGATTGGAACGGCATTGGCTGAATGTTCAATAAGGTTGAACTGATCGAAGCATTGAATTTTGCCATAGATTCATAATCTATATCATTTGAAGCCAGTTTTACTTTGTAAACACCGATCTTTACTTTTGATCCATCTTCAAGCTTCTTTGTTTTAAGTCCTGCGGACACAGATGTTATCATACCTGTGAATTGTTCGTTAACCATGTTCTTTTCCTTTTGTTTTTAAGTTATAAATTTATCCAAATGAGCCAAATTTTAATAAATAGCTCTTAATGAATTTTTGTATATCTCCGTCCATTACGGCTTGTGTGTTCCCTGTTTCAACATTAGTACGATGATCCTTTACCAAGCTATATGGATGAAATGTATATGTTCTTATCTGACTTCCCCATGATATTTCCAATTTATTTCCCTCGATTTCTGAGAGTTTTGCTTTTTCTTCTTCGAGTTTCTGCTGATACAAACGAGCTTTAAGCATTTTCATAGCTGCTTCTTTATTCAGCATTTGGGATCTTTGTGACTGAGATTGAGCAACAACACTTGTTGGGATATGGGTAATACGAACTGCAGAATCAGTTTTATTTACGTGCTGGCCTCCTGCACCTGATGCTCTATAAGTATCTATTCTCAGGTCCTTTGGGTCGATAACGATCTCAATATCATCCACTTCAGGCATTACATAAACTGAAGCAAATGAAGTATGTCTTTTATGGGCAGAATCAAATGGAGATATTCTGATTAACCGATGAACTCCGATCTCTGACTTAAGAAAGCCGTATGCATATTCCCCTTTAACTTCCAGTGTAACGGTTTTAACACCGACAAGATCACCTGGTAGAAGTTCGATTTCGCTATATTTAAATCCATTAGCATCAAAGTATCGAGTGTACATTCTCAGCATCATATTTGCCCAGTCCTGTGCTTCAGTACCACCTGATCCGGAATGAATAGTAAATATAACGTCTTTAGTGTCTTCCGGACTGGAAAGCATCCCTTTTAACTCCATGTCATCCACGATCTTCAAAAATTCTTCAAAAATATCATTTAATTCAACAATGATCTCATCTTGAGAATCTTCACCTTCATCCTGCAACATTTCAAAAAAAGCCTCAATATCATCCTTGATCTCTAAAGCCTTTTTTATGCTGTTGACCCAATATTTTTTTTGAGTAATCTCGCGAAAAACTTTTTCAGTTGCTTCTCTGTCTGAGTAAAATCCGTCTTCTGATGTTCTTTGTTCTAATTTTAAAATTTCTTCTTCGTATTGTTCAAGATCAAAGATGCCTCCTGATATTATCAAATCTTGACAGAGTTTCAGGTAGTGTGGATTTAATATTATCGAGCATTTTATTACCTCAGAAGTTTATATCTGTAGAAATTTCAGGGATAAAGAATATAAAAAAATATTACTGGAAATGAAAGTGCAAAAAGGTCAGATATCAATTATTACAAATGCTTGGGCTAGATCTTTAATATGTGTAATTGATAGGTGTACATTAATAAAATTGTTTGATTCAGAAAATTCTTTGGACTTACCGTAAAGCATAAAACTTGGTTTGCCTAGTTCATCGTTATTGACTTCGATCTCTGAAAAAGCTAATCCTCCTCTCCAACCGGTTCCAATAGCTTTAAAAAAAGCTTCTTTTGCGGCAAATCGAGCAGCAAAATGTTCATATTTATTTTTTTTACTATTACAATATTTTATTTCATGAGCTGTATATATTTTTTCAGTAAAACCTGGAATTGTTTCAATGCTTTTTTTTACTCTCTCTACCTGAATTATATCTGTACCTATACCGAATATCATAAATTACTCTTTTCCATTTTCAGGATTATACAAGTAAATATTTTCTTCTGCAATTTTACCTTTAACAGCGACATGAATATCATTTTTGTCAATGATCTCCAGATATTCTTTGTGATAGCCTATTTTATCTTTGACATAAACAAAGCTCAAAGAATCTTCAGAGAATAGAGCTTCGACAGGCAAATAGTCAACATTCTCATATTCATTAATAATGATATCGCATTTAGAAGTCATTCCAGGCTTCATTTTTTCATCAGCTCCGATAACTTTGATAGTAACATCAAAGATCTTAATATCTTCATCAAGGTCTGAATTTCTTGCTAAACGAGCAATATCAACGATCTCTCCCTGATATGTTTTCTCTCGATATGCATCAAGTTGTATATTTACTTTCATGCCGATATTTATCTTTGATATATCTACTTCGTTTACACTTGTTTCGATTTCCATTTCTGATAGATCAGGCAATTCTATCAAGGCTTGACCTCTCCAGGGAGTATCACCTACCTGAAGCTTACCCCATCTGGAGCCTTTCCATATCTTTGAATAAACAACTAATCCATTTTCAGGGGCAATGATCCTAAGATTATTAAGCTCATCTTCCTTTTGTTCTAATTTTAGCTTTACCCTTTTGTGTCTGGACATTAATGCAGATCTTTCGGATGCATTAGTGATTTTCTGTAATTTTAGCCTTTCTTTTACTTCGGTATAGCTATTTTCAGAGATCTTAAAAGATAGTTTTTCTTCTTCCTGGCGGGATTGTGATTCGAATTCAATCTGCTTTAGTCTCATTTTGGCAAGCTTATAGCTGGTGTCAGCATTTTCCAGATCTAGCTCAGCTTGTAAGATCAAAAATTGATGATTGGCATCTGATTTTTCAATATCAGAGTTTAATCCGTCAAGTTCTGTTTGTATAGATTCAATTTCTTTAAGAACGTTATCAGCATCGAACTGTAATAAGAAATCACCCTTTTGTACGATAGACCCTTCGGGTATGATCTCCAAAATTTTTGCTGTAGATCTTAAGGATCTTGGAGTAGTAACAACAACGGAATTTTTTGCTCTTATCTCACCTGTCTCAGTTATACTTACGATAAACGGTCCATTCTTAACTTCAAATGTTAGATCGCTATTATTTTCTAACTTAGAACAGGAAATAAATTGCATTAAAAGAAATATAAATAATGTTATTATAATTTTTTTCATGATATCTATGGTTTTGTTATATTTAATAATTTTTTATTGGGAAATTCTTTTTCATATGATTTTCCATCTGAGCTTCTCCAAATTAAAGAAGAAATATTAGGGGACTTTTTACCTGTGTTGAACACTAATAATCCATTAGTAAATCGGCTGGGAGATATTCTTTTTCTTTTTAATAACCCTGTATAATTTCTCGAAACTGAAGATTCCTTATCAAATTTATATGCTATATCATCATTGTCATACAATGTAAATTGTTCTGGTGAAATAATGATATTTTGTGAATGATCGTTATAAAATCTTATCTTAAATGCAGAAATGCGAGTTTGAGTATTATGAAATATTTTCATTATTCTAAAGCTAAGCTCCTGATCTTTCATAGATTCAAACAGTAATATCTCTAAGATAGTATTATCTAAATTTTTAGCATTTTTGTTCTCAGTATTGAAAACTAAAGAACTCTCAACTAGTTTCAGACTTTCATTTAGTAATTTATTATTCCTGCTATTTTCCTGCCATTGAAAAAATAATTCATTACCTTTTTCATAGTATTTATTGGATAATTGCTTATTCAGATCATTCAATATTTTTTTAGCATCAGAATTGTCATCTAAAAGTAAAACAGATTTTTCTATGAGTTCATATCCTTTTTGGTATTTTTTCTTTAAATCAACGGATCCTTCAAGATTGCCAATTTTGACCAATTTATTTCCTAATAATAAGATCGTATTGGCATATTGGTTCTTAATTTTTGGGTTTGTCACTTTGTTATAGATTATCCCTCTTTCAATATTTCGCTCAGCTTCATCCAAATCGTTTTCGTTAATATATTTAGTTGCGTTTTTAAAATAACAAAGCGTAAATTTAATTCGAAGATCTTCGTTTTGGTAATCTTCTGTAAGCATTTCTTTGTATAATGCCAAAGCTTTTTCATAATTCCCGGATTCTTCCAACTTTTCAGGATGAACACTGCAGGATATTAAAACGAAAAGTGTAGCAATAATTATAATAAATTTCATAAGATAGTCTAAATTTTTATTCAAATGTTAGTTCAAGTTCACTGCGAACTATCTTGTCAAGTTCTGAAGTTGGTATTTCATCAAAGATAAATGTAGAAAATCCCTTACTCTCAACAGCAAAAGCAGTATTAGCAGATCCTCTAGGGACTAGCGGAAGTAGTACTTTTTTTGCGTTTTTGTACTTACCACTTTGATAATCCATGTAATTAATACTAATTTCAGATTCGGTGATTAGATTGTCGTTTTTATCATACAATCTTAAGATAACTCTTTGTCTTAGTAAAAAATCGATCAAATCGTTATTTTCACTGTCATTGGAACTAAAATAATACATCCCCATGTTTGCAAATTTAAGGTTTCCTCTTCTTTTCTTAATTTCTTGCAGCAGTTTCTTTTTAAGAAGTTTTTTAAAATTAATTTCATAAGCAACGATCAATGATACAATACTTTTGTCATCCTCATCATAATTCTTTGTAGTCGATAAATGCCTGAAATGATAACCATCGTTAAGCAATTTTCTTAAAAAAGCTTCAACCTCATTATCTTCACTGAAAACTTCCTTAGAAGCATTTTCTACAGGTAAGTCCAATGCTCCGGTAAGTATGAATTCATCATTGCGACTAGCAACATCTTCATATAGTTTTTTAATTGGAGGATAAATATCAAATTCCCCCTTATAAGATTCAAGTTCATCAAACAAAAGGAAGTATTTATCAGGATCATCAGACTCCCAAAGTTTATCTGCATAATAGTCTAATCTTAGGAACTGATAAAACATCTTATTGTCATTAATGTTAAATGGATTGATCGTTTGTTTATTAGAGTCAATTGAAATTAAAATATTGCGAGTTATTGCATCAAATAGACTGAGTAGCCGATTTGATCTACCTTTAAAATCTTCTTTTAGGAGTAATCTTTTCTTCTCTTTAGAATAAACCTGAATTTGTATTTGAATAGATTTGCCTCTAATATCGAAACTGCAATGGATGGTATAGTCAAATTCAAAGTTTTCCCAATTATCAAAAAATTCCTTAGAAGCTAAGAAAAAATTACGATTCTTAACTAATAAATATTCTAATTCATTTGATTTCTTTTCATCAAGGATCTCGATCTCAGAATTTTTAATATTCTCAATAACATATTTTTTGAATGAGGTAGATATAAATTCATATCTGCTTTCTTTTACAGGTTTGAAACCCGATAATATTACAGTTTTTGCAAATGAACTGAAGATAGTTGAAAGTAAAAATATAATTATAAGTAAGTAACGCATGAATAACCTCTTTAATATGTTAATTGTTATCGCAGATAATACCTAAAGATAGCCGATTTACATACTTTTTGCTATAAGATTATTTTTTAAGTTTTTCTTACATAAAGACAAAGGTTACGACCAATAATAAAAGTAATAGTATTTTAGCTTGAGATTTGATGGAATAATCATTATTTTCAGATTACAACAACCAACAAACTTCAAGGGAGTTCTCCAAAATGAATAAAATAGAAACATTTGAACAATTTATGGCAACGACAAAAGGAATTATCGGTATAAATGATTTTCTGATCAATATACTGATAGCAGCTATTTTATCAGGATTATTGGGGATTGTTTACGTAAAATTCGGTAAATCATTATCAAATAGAAGGCAATTTGCTGCTAATTTTATAATAATTACTCTTACAACAATGATGATCATTACGATAGTAAAATCATCATTAGCTCTATCTCTAGGGCTTGTTGGTGCATTATCGATCGTCAGGTTCAGGACAGCGATAAAAGAACCTGAGGAGCTTGCCTATATGTTTCTTTCAATTTCCATTGGGTTAGGTATGGGAGCAAGTCAAACACAAATTACTGTAACAGGATTTCTATTTATTGTCGGAGTAATAATTCTTAGAGGATTCATTAAAAAAAATGAAAAGAATGGTAATTTTTTTATTACAATAAATACAGTTGGAACGGACTTTAGCCTTAGTAAACTAACCGGGATACTTGAAAAACATTGTATGAAAGCAGAGTTGAAGAGAATTGATGATGAAAATAATACAATTAATATTGTGCTAAATGCTGAATTTAGAAGGTCCGATGATATTGAAGGTGTAAGAAATGAACTTAAATCAATTGATGAAAATATTAAGATAAGTATTTTTGAAGATAAAGGGCTTGTATGATTTTAGTTAAAAAAAAGACAAATTTATCGTATATCAATAGATTGAAAAAAATACCAATGAAAATTTTACTATTGGTATCTTTGTTGATCGTTGTCGTTATTTACATATATTTTCAACTAACTTTATCTCCAGAAACGTTGGAAGATCAAATGATTGAGTATTCAAAACAAGTAACAGCACCAGTGCTCAATATTGATATTAAATTTAAAAATTATCAGAAACTTTTGTACCAGAGAAAACAAGCTCTAAAATCGGGTGGAGAAGACAATCCGTTTAACTTTCATGTCGATTTTGAAAATGTCCCGGCTAAACTATCTTATAAAGGAAAAGAATATAAAGCAGAGATCAATCTTAAAGGTTTAAGGAAAAATCATTTTTCAGATTCTACAAGAATGTCATTCCAGGTTAAATTAAAAGGTAATCAAACAATAATGGGCATGAGAAAATTTTCGTTGCAAGACCCAAAAATGAGAAATTATATATATGAATGGATTTTTCACAAGATTTTGAAAGGAGAAGGATTCATAGCCCTGAATTATGATTTTATTGAAGTAAAAATAAATGGTCTTGATGCAGGTGTTTACGCAATAGAAGAGAGGATGGATAAAATATTATTGGAAAGACATGGATATACTGATGGTCCAATATTTAAAATTAGTGATGATAAAGATTCTATGTACTGCCATACTATTGAACCTTTCGGTGAAAAAAAATATACTTCACAAAAATGGAAAAAGATCACAAAAAAAGCACTTTTATTGGCAAAAGGCTTGTCTGAGAGAAGGTTTGAATTCGGTAAAACTGTAAATACAGATATGTTTGCTAGGTATTTTGCGATATGTGATGTTTTTATGTTTTTTCACGGTTCTTTGAAAAAATCAATAAGAGTATATTATAATCCGGTAACGGGAAAATTTGAGCCAATCGGTTTTGATGGTCATACTTTTACTGAAGCACCAAATTTTATTAGTTCCGAAGTTATTCAACGGTTAAACGAAGTGCATAATTATTTTATTTCAGTTACAATGTTTCATGAAATTATTTTTATGAATGACGAAAATTATGACGAAGAATTTTTAAAACTTTATGCTCAATATCTTAATAAATACTCATCAATTGAGTATTTAGATAGTTTTTTTGGAGATATATCGAACGAATTGGTGTACAATTTAGCTATAATCTATAAAAACTATCCCCTTTTAGAAGACCATGTTAATCTATTTGGACCGGAGAAGTTTGAATTTTCCAGATTTCATATTAATAAACAAGCTAAATATATTAGAGATATACTGAATTTTAGGATTGGATCGGTAAGACCGAGGGTTGTTTCAAGGATTCAAAAGGCTAAGGTGAAGCTAAAAACATTTGAATTAGAAGTGTCTAATAATTACCCTTTATCGTTGATCTTAAAAAAGGTGATCATCAATGATTCTTTAGTTTTTTTCCCGTCAGGTAATGATTTTATAATACCATATAGGTATGCGCATTTAAGAAATTTTAAGAGTTTTAGATTTGAAGGGGATAACAATATTCCTTCAGAGCTTACTTCAGCCAAACTTGGTTTTACAATTGCAGGTTTGGACAGTATCCATTTTGTTAAAACCGAGTTCTATGATGATCAATTAATTGAAGTTATGAATGATAAAATTAGATCAAAGAATGATTTAAATAAGTGGAGTAATTATTTCACATTAAACAGTAAGGACAGGACTATTAAATTTAAAACAGGCAAACATACAATTGACAATTTTATAAAAATTCCAAAAGGTTATAAAGTTATTATTGAAGCTGGTACGGAACTTAATTTTAGAGATTCTGCCTTTCTATTAAGTTACTCCCCGATGAATGTAAAGGGAACCGATGATTCACCTGTTAAAATCTCTTCCGATAAAACAGGTGGAATCGCTATTTTTGACTGTGATAGTACTTCATTGATAAGAAATGTAATATTTGAAGGGTTGTCTTACCCTCGATCAGACGAATGGAAACTCACTGGAGCAGTAACGTTTTATAAATCTCCTGTAATAATTGAGAACACAAAATTCATAGATAATTTATCAGAAGATTATCTGAACATTAAGCAGGCCAAATTTAAAATATCAAACTCAACGTTTCAGAATATTTCTTCAGATGCGTTCGATGCCGATTTTTGTGATGGTATTATTGAAGACTCCAAATTTGAAATAATAACTAATGATGCTATTGATATATCGGGAACCAATGTCTATTGTAAAAATATAGAAGTAAACGATGCAGGAGATAAAGGATTCAGTGCAGGAGAAAAAAGTAGTATGCAACTTGAGCAGGTAAAAATTTACAACTCAGAGATAGCTGTGGCTTCAAAAGATTTATCAACTGTCAAAATCAATAATATTGATATCAAGAACTGCAAACTTGGATATGCTGCGTATCAAAAAAAATCAGAATGGGGACCAGGTAAGATTACTTCAGAAAATTCTATTTTTAGCGGATCAGGCAAAGAAACTTTAATTGAAAAGAAATCTACAATAATATTGAATGGTAAAACGCTTAATGGTAGTCTTGAAAATATTGATGAAGATTACCTTTATGGAAAAAAATATGGGAAGAAAAGTGTAAAATGAGATATGAACGCAAAATTCCGATAAATGGCTATAGTGCAAATCAGGTTGAGAATTTGATCAAACTTCATCCTCAATGCTTTAAAGAAATATTTTTCGAAAGAAGAATTAACAATATTTATTTTGATGATCTTAACAATTCTGCTTTAAACGATAATATAGACGGTAGGGATAGAAGAGTAAAGTATAGATTGAGATGGTATGGTGAGCATTTTGGCATTATAGAACCAACCCTTGAACTGAAAATAAAAATAGGTCCTGTGGGGTATAAACGATCTTTTAAATTGGGTAAAGTTTTTTTGCCAAAAGATTTTCAAAGTTCATTTATCAAGTCATATATATTGAATAGCGAAATTCCTAAAGATGTTTTAGAAGGAATCGTAAATTCCAATCCTGTTTTATTCAATTCTTACCGGAGGAAATATTTCTTGTCATTTGACAATAAATTCAGGATTACACTAGATAAAAATATTGAATATGCAAAAATAGAAAAAGGCTTATCGTTTAGAAATAATTTTGGAGAAGATCTATTAGTGGTGGAAATAAAATATGATTCTGAAGATGAACAGAAAGCCTCTAATGTTATCAATCATTTTCCTTTTAGGATCGATAAAAATTCAAAATTTGTTAATGGTGTTATACAGGTGCAATACTAAGAATAAGCTGAGAAGCCTATTTTTTAAACACTAAATATTTTTTTAAAATAAAACTTAAGATTGAAACTATAAAAACTGAGCATATCTTACTCAGGATGTAATAAATATTTATTTTTTCAACCAAAATATAAAGTATCAAATTATCTAATATAAGAGATGATCCTGCAACGACATAGAATAGAACGACTTCTTTTTTTAATGAGTATTTTCCCCGTAAGAATACAAATTTTATACTAAGAAAGAAATTTATTCCAGATACTAAAATAAACGAAAGAGAGTTAGCTAGAATAAGATCAAGTTCAAGTTCTTTATAAAATATTTTTAAGAAGATTATTCCAAATAAAAAAGAAATAATACCAACAAGAAAAAACACACTATATTGTCTTTTTAAGGACTTAATATTTTCTTCAAGTTTGAAAAATGTTTTATAATTGATAGATTCTTCTCCTTAAAAACGATTTTTTAATAAAAACTTCATATAACTTAAGCCGGTGCTCAAAATTTTCATTTTTGATTTACCTTGACGTTTTTTTGAATATAATTTCATAGGTACTTCAATTACTTTTGCATTACAACGAATTGATTTTATTAAAATTTCAACCATACAAATAAACCCAGGTTCTTTGATAATAGTGCCATATTTATCATTGATTTTTCGAATCAAACTTGGTTTATAAACTCGATAAAATGAACTTAAGGTTAGAACTTTTACATCAAATAAAAATCTTAAAATGCTATTTGCAGTAAAAGATAGTACTTTACGTAATAGTGTTGTTTCTTCGAATCCTCCACCTTGAGCATATGGAGAGGCAAGAACCAGATCATACCCCAAAACTGAGATTGTTACCATCTTTTCTAAAATATCAATATCGGATGTGTTGTCTGCTTCGATAGTAACGATAAGATCGTTATCTTTAATTTTTTTATCCATGAGATATTTGAATCCAAGATCAAAAGAATCCCCAGGACCTTTATTTTTAGATTTAGTAATAATTTTAATTTCTTCCTTATCAAAATATTTATTTATTTTCTCAATTGTTTCATCACTTGAATGATCATCGACGAAAATATAATGCTTAAGATAGTCAGGAAGAGCATTCTTTAAAGATATTGACAGCTCTTTAATATTTAATTCTTCGTTATAGACAGGGATAATAAAATACAACATACTAAAGTTTTTCCTTTTCTTGTATCACAGTGATGATCTCTTTTAAAATAATCTCAGACGTATTACCTTTCCCATAAAAATCATAATTTCCAGATTCGAAATTTGTTTTATTTAAAAATGATTCAATATTTTTTATGAGAGTATTTTTATTGTATCCACAAACAGCATTAAACCCATTCTCAACAAGTTCTACCCATTCAGTTTCGTTTCGCAAAGTCATACAATATTTATTATACCAGAAAGCTTCTTTCTGCAATCCTCCACTATCTGTGGTAACAAGTTTACATCGATTTAATAAATATAACATTTCATGGTAGCTTAATGGTGGAATAATCTTCAAATTATTAGATCTCAAATCGATTTTATATTTTTCAATTTTTTCTTTAGTTCCCGGATGTAATATCAATAAAACTGGTATAGGGCAATTGTTTTTAAACACTTCGATACAAGTATTAAGGTTTTCAAAGTTATTCGTTGTTTCCGGTCTGTGTAATGTTGCTAAAATAAATTCTTCAGGAATTTCAATATCGGGCTTAGTTTTCTTTTCCTTGTTATATAGCAAAGAATCCAACATAACATCACCGGATTTGATTATTTTACAATCAAAATTATCAAATCCTTCGCTCTGCAAATTCCGGATCGCCAATTCTGTAGGAGCAAAAAGCAAAGAGCTTATTCGATCAGTAAGGATTCTATTGGTTTCTTCAGGCATTAAGTTATTGAAAGATCTTAAACCAGCCTCTACATGGGCTGTCGGTATATGCAGTTTAATTGCAGCTAAAGCTCCAGCCAATGTTGAATTTGTATCACCATAGAATAAAACTAAATCAGGTTTTTCGTAAATTAGAATTTCTTCAATTTTTTCTATCATTTTTCCGAGCATAGCACCATGTGACATCGAAGAAATCCCTAAATTATATTTTGGTTCAGGAATTTCTAACTCTTTAAAAAATACTTCACTCATTCCATAATCATAATGTTGACCTGTATGAATGATTACTTCATTAATTTCAGGTTTACTTGATTTATGATTATGCTCTAATATTGTTCTGCTAACGCAAGCAGCCTTTACAAATTGAGGACGAGCACCAATTATAGTTGCTATTTTAATTTTATTTTCCAAGAATATTCCTTTGCCATTTGATAGTTTTTTTCAAACCTTCTTCTAAAGACCATTGAGGTTTAAATCCAAAAAATTCCTTCAATTTAGTGATGTCAGGTACCCTTCTCATAACATCTTCATATTTCCCAAAAGAAGCATAGGGTACATATTTTAATTTTGGATATGAGTCTTCACCGTTTATTAATTTCCATATCAACTCAGCTAAACCCAAGATCGAAATCTCTTCTTCGGGATTTGAACCGGTATTAAATATTTCGTTATCTGATTTAGGGTCTTCAACAAATTTTACCAAAGCAGAAACAGTATCTTCAACATATGTAAATGTCCTGGTTTGAGTACCATCTCCGTGAATTTCGATTTCTTCGTTATTAAATGCCTTAGTGATAAATCCGGATTGAGGACCACCCCACCAAGTCAAATTATGATTTGGACCATAAGATCCAAAAAATCTTCCGATCGTATATTTTAGTCCATACTCTTCACTATTCGCAATTATATATTGTTCACCATAAATTTTAGAAGATGCATAAGCCCATCTTTTGATCGTAGTAGATCCTAAAACAAGATCAGATTCTTCATCGAAAGGTACATTTGGATTTTTCCCGTAAACATCAGATGTTGAAGCAAAAATTATCTTCGATTTATCCAGAATACATTTCTGAACAATATTTCTTAGCATTAAATAATTTTCATCTAAAGTTCTTAGAGCATTTGTATAGCGTGGA
>JAQICF010000053.1 GCA_027858795.1 Candidatus Delongbacteria bacterium
TATCCTGGAACTAATATTTACCTTAGAGGTTATAAATTTCAATATTACAAGGCAAGAAGTGGGGATTCAATTGGCAGGATCTGTAAGAAATTTAAGATGTACACAGCTGATTTTAAAAAGATCAATAATCTATCAAAGAATACAATTTACAAAGGTAGAAGATATATTGTTAGGAAAAGATAGTTATAAGATATGAGTGATAAGTGATAAGATAAAGTCAAAAACAGTAGAGACGCAACACTTTGCATCTCAATACGGTAAAAACAAGATTGCCACGGATTTTTATAAAATCCTCGCAATGACACAATCGAAGAAAGTAAGGAATAGATCTTGTTAAAGAAAAAAGAAAATAACAGAGCTGGATTGATCGTTTTGATCGACCCTGATAAAATAAAGCTTGGAGATGTAAAAGCTAAAGTTAAGATATATGAAGATCAGGGAGCTGATACTTTTTTCTTTGGCAGCAGTCAACCGGTGAAAAATAATATTCATGCAATTGCTCAGGAGATCAGAGATAATACAACTTTACCATTGATATTATTTCCGGGTTCTTCAGAGCAAGTAACTCCAAATGCTGATGGTATTCTTTTTATTACTTTGATCAGTGGAAGAAACCCTGATTATTTGATCGAACATCATGTCAGAGCAGCACCTTTTGTAAAAAAAATGGGACTGGAAGTTCTTCCAACAGGATATATTCTTATAGAGTGTGGTTACAGAACATCAGTTGAAAGGGTCAGCAAAACCCAACCTTTATCATCATCAAACATTGAAAATATTGTTGCTCATGCACTTGCAGGTGAGATGATAGGTATGAAATATATTTACCTTGAGGCAGGGAGTGGAGCAATTAATCCTGTATCCCCTGAGATAATTTCAGCTGTACGATCTCAAATAACTGTACCATTGATAGTTGGTGGTGGGATTAGAACACCTGAATATGCAAAGAAACTAGTTGATGCAGGAGCTGATTATATAGTGATTGGAAATGTACTGGAAAAATCTGAAGATAAAGATATTGTCCGCAAATTTGCGGAAAGTGTAAAATAACAATTCCGTAGGGGAAAGCTCCCATGTCTTCCCGGAAGTGAAAATATGAAAATAGAAGACGATAAATATTGTTTCGTATGCGGAGATCAGAATGAGATCGGGTTACATGCAAGTTTTACAGTGAATGACGACAATTCAGCTACCGCCAAGATAAAGATACCCCAGAATTTCCAAGGCTGGAAAGACATTGTTCACGGAGGAATAATCTCAACATTACTTGATGAAGTTAGTATCTATGCATGTAGAAATATTACACTGAAAGGTGTTACAGCCGAGATTAAAGTAAAATTCAGAAAACCTGTTCCAACCGAGGTAGAGATAGTACTTCAAGCCAGAGTTGTTGAAAATAAACGAAGACTTTTAATGGTCACGGCCGAACTATTGGTCGATGATTTTATTTATGCATCAGCAGAGACGAAAGTATTTAATCTAGAATAGAATATATTATTTATAAAACAAAAAAAGGTCGGATAAAAATTCCGACCTTTTTCTAATAGCTGATAAGATTATCGGGTTGATCGTTCTATCGAGAACTTTTTCGGTACATTCACAAAACCTTTACTGTCTAATGCAGTCACATAAAAGAAATACCGTCCTTCAGCAAACGTCTTATTCCAGTTATTAGTACCTGCAACAGTCGAACCTTCCAATACAAAATCTCCGTAAGGATCAGCGGAAGAGTATATAGCGTATCCCGTAGCTCCTGAAACAGGATCCCAAGTTAACCATACATTACCATCATATGAAACATCAGTAATAACAGGAGTATCAAGAGAGACAGTTACCCAGCCCTCATAAGCTCCGATATCCTTATTTGTGTTAATTATAGCAACACCTCTCTGATCAAGAAGAGGTGCATCATTGTAATTCCCTCCACCTGCAGCTGAGGAAATAGCATTTAAAGCCGGGCTTCCGACATAAAGGGCATGTGTTTTACCGATTCCGTCGTTATCTCTGAGAATATCAAGCATCGGATCGGTGTTGTTCAGGTTGCCTTCACCGGTTATTGGCATTGATGAATCGCTACAAATTGTGTATGATCTTGTCAGGGAGTAATTACTACCGGATTCATATGCGAAAGAACTAATAGTATTATCAAAAATTGAATTTTTGATATCAACATCAATTAACCCGTCAGATATGTCACTTTCGTAGAGAAATATTGTACGGTTGAGATTTTGGACAGAAATTGTACAGCTGTTTATATTTACATTAATATTAGTTGGTAATGTAGATCCTGAGGCATAACAATGAAGTGCAGGTCCGTCATTTGCATAATTTGAAGATAGTGTGCAGTTCGTTAACGAAAGATCATCAGTATTGTTGGATCCCCTGAGAGAAATAGCTCCTCCGTAATATGCAGAACAATTGTTGATCGTTGTGTTTTCAAATGTCATTGTGTTACCAAAGTTATAGGATCCTCTGTGATAGAATCCTCCTCCTTGATACCCTCCGGTACATTCTGAAACAGAACTTTCACCAAGATAAAAGTCACCCTGAAAGTGATAAAGACCACCGCCATATTCATCAGCATCACAATTTATGATCGTGGAATTTGATATGTTCATATTACCTGTTTCATTAAAAATACCACCACCGTCTTTATCTGAAACGCAACCTGAAACAGATAATGAATCAAACAGAGTGGTTCCTAATATCGTATTCAAGTTGTTTTTATTATATATTCCTCCTCCGGCAATAGAAGCATAACAATCTGATATATTAAGATTAGATGCAGAAAGGAAATACGCATATGTGCATAGTCCTCCTCCCACTCCTTCCTTTGACTGCATGGGAGGTCCGTAAGAATTGCAGTTCTTAATATCAACATTTTTAATATATACAGAATCATATTTTCCGATATAGATACCTGCACCCCCAAGGTTGGCATTCCCGTTCATTACCGTGAAATCTTCAAGTTGTATTGTGTGGAATTCTCCTAAAGTCATGACCCTTGAATTTGCCATTCCTGGATTCGAATGGGCTTTGATAAA
Organism: Candidatus Delongbacteria bacterium; assembly: GCA_027858795.1. Next base: position 3,045 of record JAQICF010000053.1, read on the forward strand.
TGTATTATCTTTTCCCTGACCCTTGATAAGAGTATTTGTGTGGATATTAAGTCCTGTCGAGTCAGTAATTCCCGGATCCTGATCTAAAAGAAAAGTACCGGAAATGTTGAGAACATCGTCAGTATAGAGACTGTCAATAGAGTGTGAAAGGGTTTTCCACGGACTTCCTATTGATCCGTCATTGGAGTCGCTTCCTGTGTCACCATCAGCATAAAATACTCTTCCCCCGATCTGGTTCTCAAATGCACCCAGGTCTTTCATGTTGTTATAAACAGACTGACCTATCTGATCTATCTGAGATGCACCGTGATATTCTTCGTCATCACCACCATACAGATTGCTGTCGAATGGAATTCTATCAATTGCGTCGCTTCCAGCAAGAAGGGGATGCACCTGAGTCGTTCCACCGTAATAGCCTAATGGACCCAATCCGTGGTACGGTGTAACCATCATATCGGAATCATCTGCCCAATTTAACGGCAGGGAATTGTCAGTACACAGCATGTAATGGCAGAAGATCACATCCGAATAAGTTCCATACTCTTCATGCAAAATAGTACTGTGTGCGAGAATTGAATTTTTTATATCAAGATGGACACCCTTATCCCGGTTTAAGAAATATAAACCGTAAATATGATTAAAGGCTATAGTACTGCTGTTAACATTTATATCAATAGAACCTTCATCAGTAGACTCTGCATAAATTCCGCTTCCGAGACCGCCGTAATTTTCCCAAGTAGAATCGTTCCAGTTAGTGGAGATAGTCGAATTAATAATATCAATATCAATGTGAGAGTATTTATAATTATACGTCCAGATACCACCACCCTCATTTATTCCAATATTATCTCTTATTGTTGATCCAATTACTGTTAAATTATTCACAGTTGCTATTCCTCCGCCTGATCCAGCATAACAATCGGATAATTCAACATTTTCAATAGTAAGTTCACTATAGTTTAAAATACCACCGGCAATTCCACTTAAACCGTTCAGTAAATGAATATCCTTAATCTTAACTGTTGTCAATGAATCGATATAAAACAATCTGGTCTCTGCAGATCCTTTGATTTCGTGACCGCCAATTTTGGTAACATCCGCTCCCTGACCTTGAATGGTCATGCTTTTACTGACAACTATTCCTTCAGCTGTATTTCCTGCATCTTCATTCAGATAGAAAGTTCCAGTAACATCGAGAGTATCGAAATTAGCAAGTTGTAAAACAGAATGGGAAATGGTTTTCCAGGGATCCCCGAAAAGTCCGGTGTTACTATCACTTCCAGTATCATCATTCACATAAAAGATAACAGAACCCTGATATTCAAAAGATCCGATGTCTTTTCCGTCTCGGTTGATTGCTCTTCCTCTCTGGTCATTAACTGGAGCTCCGTTATAATCCTCCGTACCAGCTTCGATGGGAATAGCATCAACGAGTGGACTGATGACCGGCACAGCGTGGGTCAAAGTTTGCCCTCCGTTATCAGCAAGAGGATCTAATAATGGATCTGTGGAGTCAATATTGCCATCACTTGAACCATTTGGCATTGATGCATCGGAGCATAAAGTATATGATCTATTAAGAACTATACTTCCTCCACTGGAAATATCTTTGTTGTAATTTCCACTCGTACCGTTGGAAACTATTGAGTTTGAGATATTCATAATAATAGTCGAACTATACATAATATCATCCATAGTTCTAATATTAATCCCATTACCGATATCATCTATAGTTGTGTTTTCAGCTATTGTACTGCTATTTATACCTGCAGTAACAATAACATTCCTTCTAATGTATAATGCAGATAGATTAATACCTCCACCGATACTTTTTGTAGCGGTTGTTTGATTACCTGAGATAGTACAATTTTCAATACTGAAGCCAGTTGAAACTCTATAATTTCCTGAAATCCCTCCACCTGAATTAAGTGCAGAGTTGGTGCGAATAGTAGTGTTTGTTAAATTGAGAGTGCCTGTTGAGCTAATTCCTCCACCTGAATTTGTAGCTTGATTAGATGAAATATTTACATTTCCAAGTGTTAGAGTTCCATTATTTAAGATTCCTCCTCCATTAAGACCAACTCCATTTTCAATAGATAAATTTTCCATCGTTACAATTGAGCCAGTAATAACTTGAAACACTCTTGAAGTCGCAATTCCGGGAGTTGATGCAGCCTTAACGAAAGTACTCTTTGCACCTTCACCGATAAATGTTAAACTCTTTGTAATCTCAATACCTTCAGTCGTACTTCCGCCATCCCAAGTCAGTAGAAATGTACCTGACAGCATTATAGTATCAGTTGCGGCTGCTTGCGATATGCCATAAGATATGGTTTTCCATGGACTTATTTCTGTCCCGGCAAATAAGTCATTTCCAATTAGACTATCAATATAGTGTGTCGCTGAGAATAATGACAGAACTGTCGAAAGCAACAGCATTGATAAAAATTTTTTCATTTTTCCACCTCATAAATATTTAATTTTAAATAGATTTTATCACCAACTATTTAATATACCAATATAAAAATTGTGATACAATCCTATGTTTATATGATGGAGTAAGCGAAAATGGCAATAATTTTGGGTTTGACTATTAGTATGTATAGTTCTATAATTTCTTACAACTAAATATTAATATATAAGATTAATGAAAAAGTATTTTATTACAATATCATTGTTCCTGACTAGTTTTCTGCTATACACACAGATAAAGGTACATAGGCATTTAACTACAGAAATGGGTCTTATCCAACCAGATATCTGTGCTATCCACGAAGATAGTAGTGGATATATGTGGTTCGCAACAATGGGTGGAATTACTAGATGGGATGGTATTAACTTTTTGAGTTTTTATACATCTGATGGACTTCCGGCATCCCAGATCTATGATATTTTTGAAGATGAGGATGGAAAAGTTTACTTTCCTACTTATGGCGGTGGGTCTGTTGAGTTCAAAGACGGAAAAATGGTCAAAGCTTTTAAATATGTAGATCAATTCGATATAGACCTTGCAGCTATGGATAAGGATCTAAAGGGAAATTATTACTTCGGTGGATACGATGGAATAACAATGTTTTCAAAAAATAATGAAGCAATTTATCTTGATTCTGTAAATTCAGTTTGGAATATTAATAAAGGTAAGGATGGATCTCTATACTTTGGGACTTACAAAGTTGGTGTAAAAGTACTTAAGGATGGTAAATTTACAGAGTTGAACATAAAGAACGGTCTGATAGATAATGCAGTCTGGAAAGTAGTGGAAGATACAGATAGAAATTTACATATCGGTACGAATAAAGGTGTTTCAGTATATCAGAACAATAAATTTAAGTTTCTAGGAAAGGAGAATGATGTTTTATCTTCAAGAATAACCGGAATTTATCAAACCGCAGATGAAACTATCTATTATGGTGGAGTCAAAGGTGTAACTTTTAAAGACGAAGATAAATGGAAATACCTTACTAAAGAAAACGGTCTTTCCGCTAATGACACATGGTCAATTTACCAGGATTCATACGGTCAGATCTATTTCGGCAGTGCAGGTGGTGGAGTGAACATCTATAGACCTGGTATTTTTGAAAATTATGACATTTCTAATGGTCTTAGTGGTAATATTGTACAATCAATTTATGAAGATGAAAATGGAACCTATTATTTTGGAACAGAGAATGGTGTAAGTGTTTTAAAAGACGGGAAATTTACTTACTTAAACTCGGAGAATGGTCTTCTTGGTAATAAAGTGAGAGATATTACCGGGGATAAAAAAGGTAAGATTTTCATAGGTACAAGATCAGGATTGAATATTCTTGATAATGGAAAAATAATTCAACTTAATTCAAAAGACGGTCTGATAGATGATCAGATTTTTTCATTGCTATTTGCAAGTGATAATTCACTATATATCTGCACCAAAAAAGGTGTTAGTGCCCTTAAGAACGGTAAGATATCTAACTTCTCTAAGAAAAACGGAATGGCAGATGATTATGTTCAGTATGCCTATGAGAATTCAAAAGGTGAGATAGAATTTGGAACTTATCTTGGTGTTGTTGTAAAGAATGGAGATACATTCAAATCAATTTCAACAAAAGACGGACTGAATGGATTAAAAATTTTTTCTATCTATGAAGACAAAGAAAGCAGGAAGTATTATGGAACTTATGGAAAGGGATTGAATATATTTGATAAAGGAAAGAATATAAGTCTTGATCCAAATAATGGACTTTCGAGCAGTACCATCGGATCTATCCAGGAAGATGATTCTGGGAATATTTATATCGCAACAGGTCAGGGAATAGATATCTTAACGTTTGTCGGTGACTCTATCAAGATAAGAAATATTGATCAAAGTGACGGATTGATAAGTAATGGAAATTTTAGAGATGCATCTTTTAAAGACAGCAAAGGAAAGATTTGGTTCGGTACTACTAAAGGTGTTAGCTGCTATGACCCAGCTGCAGACAAAGAGATTAAGATACCACCGAAAGTACATTTCAATGAGATAAGAATATTTGATGACATCATCTCATCGGATAACAATGAGTTTGAATACGATCAGAATTTTATAACTTTCAATTATATAGGAATATATCTTCCTTCTCCAAATAAGGTAATGTATAAATTACGTTTGAACGGCCTTGAAGATAACTGGGAATTGACCGGTGAAAGAAGAGTCAGATATACAGGATTAGCACCTGGAAAATACTCCTTCGAGGTTAAAGCCGTAAATAATTGGGGGTATTGGTCAGATCCAATATCTTACGATTTTACAATTCTTCCTCCATGGTGGATGACCTGGTGGTTCAGAACAATAGCAGTATTGACTGGAATATTTTTACTACGGATATTTTACAAAGCAAGGATCAATAAGATACTTCAAGTTGAAAGGCTCAGAACAAAGATAGCAGGAGATCTTCACGATGAGATAGGTTCTTCTCTTACAGGGATATTCATGAGTACTGAGTCTATTCAAAGAAGTAAAGATGAAGAGAAGATTAATAAAACTGCAAAAAAAATAGGTGTAAGGACCAAGGAACTTATGCATACTTTCAGTGATATTGTATGGTCTATTGAATCAAGGAACGATACTCTGGGTGAAATCTCTGACAGAATGGAGGAATTTGTCTTTAAGATGAGTTCTGACTGTGATATGATCGTAAAGTATGGTTTTTCAGGATTGAACAGAGATAAAAAGATAAGTTCTGAACTACGACAGAATCTTTATTTGATTTTCAAAGAAGCTTTGAATAACAGTATTAAATATTCAAAAGCAAAGAAGATAGATGTTTCTCTGATACAGAATAATAGATCTCTGGAGTTGAAAGTTATTGACAATGGAAATGGATTTGCTGACAAGAAACAATCTTTCGGTGGTCATGGGATTAAAAGCATGAAGATCCGTGCAGAAAAGATCGGGGGAGTGTTGAATATTGTTGAGAATGGTGGTGTGACGGTTCATGTAACGATTAATATTAATTAATAACATTGTCCGTAGAGGAAGGCTCCTATGCCTTCCCACTTCGTGATAAAATGGATCCCTCCCGACAAATCGGGAAGGATGACAGAAAAGAAAAGGAAAATAAAATGATTAAATACGGAATAGTTGAAGATATTGAGGATATCAGAGAGGAACTGATCGACTGCATAAGTTCAGATGAAAGATTTGAATGTATTTTGGATTGTGACAGTGTTGAAAATATGTTCAATGAGTTGGACTCATCTAACATTCCAGATTTTATTTTCATGGACATAAATCTACCGGGAATGACAGGTATTTCAGGAGTTAAGCTTGCAAAAGAGAAGTATCCATCAATAGATTTTGTAATGATGACGAACTACGATGACAGCAAAAGGATCTTTGAATCACTTCAGGCAGGGGCTACAGGATATTTGCTTAAAAGTACATCTTTCGATGATATTCATAAAGAGATCGAGCTTCTACTGAATGGTGGAGCTCCAATGTCACCTGTTGTTGCAAGAAAAGTTCTTGAATTTTTTAGACCGGATAAAAAGATTAAGGAAGAATCACCTCTTACAGACAGAGAAAAACAAGTTGTTGAAAGCCTCGTTGACGGATTATCATATAAGATGATTGCAGGAAGACTGGAAATATCTATTGGAACGATCTTTACTCATATAAAAAATATTTATAAAAAGCTACATGTGAATTCCAAAGGTGAAGTAATATCTAAATCTCTCAAGGGGGAGATTTAATGTAGGGGCAGGTTCCCATACCTGCCCGAATTTGTAGTCATTCTGAACTGGATTCAGAATCTTTATTTTAACAATATCATTTTCTTCGTAGTAACAGAGTTTAATGTTCTCAGTGTATAAAAATACATTCCACTGTTCAGATCAGAAGCATTGAATTCAACTGAATGTTTACCTGAGCTCTTTTTCTCGTTTACCAATGTTCTGACTAACTCACCTTTTGTATTAAATATTTGAAGTTTTACATTGTCGGAATATCCATTTGGTAAAGTGTAAGATATCTTTGTAGAAGGATTGAACGGGTTCGGATAGTTTTGGTCTAACTCACAGCTCACAACCAACAACTCGTCACTATCTTCAATACCGACATCCTGCTGCCATTGAAGGAAAGGGTAGCCAATTTGAACTTTAGATTGTCCTTTATCTGACCTCGGTCTCCAAATCGTATCAAAATCCCAATCTACATATGTGCTGTCAGTTGGATATGCTGAGAACATTTCCCACATTCCTCTTCCTTCTCCTCCAGCTGAATATGTTTGCCCACTGCTATCAATATCCCAGTAGCAGCTGATTATATTGACCGATGAACCTTTAGCGGAAAAACCTCCTGCTGATGTTTCTCCTATTACAGGTCCAGTTGAATAGCAGTTCGTTATAGTATTATCATAATGAGCTCCAACGAATCCTCCTACTAGAGAGTCACCTTCGACGGTACTTTAAGAATAGCAATCTTTGACCTTTGACCAGTTAAGACCAGAAAATCCACCAACAAGTGTTGTGCCAGAGACACTAACTAAATAATTAGGATGACTAGAATATGACTGACTTATAGTATTATACAATGAAATGCCTATTAATCCACCGACTTCTTCTGCACCTGAAATATCACCAGATATGACAAAACAATTATTTATTCTTGATCCTGTCGCAGAACCAGCAAGAGCTCCACATGAATTATTACCAACAATAGAAATATTTTTTAATTTCATACTGTCAAGATCCGCATTATTGATGTTTCCAAATAAACCGGTATTATTTAATGTTGTATCGTTGATAGTTAAACCGTCAATTTCATAAATCCGCTCATAAAATGATTTGCTTTTGTAACTACCCATAAAAAGACTTTCTTCATTACCTATAGGAATCCATCCCTTGCCCTCATTCCAGGGAGCAATATCAAGATTAATATCGTCAATTTGCTTAAAATAAATACTGTCAATACCTGTATAATATCTGATATTATAGAGATGGTTGGCGGTTGCAACTTGAAATGGATCGGATTCTGTGCCGGTACCACTGGCGAATAACATTCCTATTGGTTGCTCTAATCTTGCAATAATTCCAAAACCTTGAGAATTTTCTCCTACAACTTTATATGTATATTCACCATTAACTAATACTGTGTCAGTAATACTTATAAATTCCCCTGCAGTTGGATTGATGTATGTTTGAATAATATCAAAATCACGGTATAAATATACAGCATCAAGTTCTATTAACAGATCTCCGTTGATCAAAGTGTCTGGATTATTCCAAGATAACTCAACAGAGAACTCTCCATTTTGAGTTTTTGCTGTTAAATTTGCAGGTGCTGAAGGGCAAAATTCAGATATTTCTGACTGGAAATAAGGATAACCGTTGTTTAAGCTATCAAGATCCTCTGTCCAAATATTATCGAAATCCCAATATTCATAAGTTTCCTTTGAGAAATCATATGTCATTTCCGAAGTTGTTCTTCCCTCTCCTCCTGCAGAAGTGTCTTGACCACTAGTTTCAGTATTCCAGTAGCTAAATACAACATTTGTTGTTTCATCACAACCGACTAAACCACCGACATTTTCATCTCCAGATACGTTTCCAATCGCGTAAGATTTATGAATATAAATATATCCATTACTTATAGATATACCAACTAATCCACCAACATTATTAGTACCAGAAACATCTACAACCGTATAACAATTCATAATGGAATAATAACCATCTGTTGTTCCTACAATTCCGCCAACTTCAGATACTCCTGATATTATACCTGATAGATAACAATTTCCATTAGTCGGTCCAAAACCATAACCAATGAGTCCACCAACACTATTTCTACCTATTATATTTATATTAATTAATTCGATATTTTCCAATGATAAATCTACGCAAAAACCAAATAAACCAATAAAATCTTGTTCCGGTCTATTTATGGTGAGATTCTTTATTTGGTAATTATTCCCATTGTAATAACCACCAAATACATGAGATTCAATACCTATAGGCTCCCATCCTTCACCTTCATTCCAGGGTGATACTCCTAGATCAATGTCGTTTGTCTGAATGAAATTTGATCCTCGAAAATCTCGAACATCTGACAATTGTTCTGCTGTAGAAACTTGATAAGGATCAACTACCGTTCCGCTCCCTCCAGCAAACTGGGAAAATAAAATCATTTGAAATGTAAGAGTTAAGAATAGTATTAGCTTTAGTTTACTTAACATAATTTCTCCTATAAGTGAAATATTTATAAATATTCAATAGTCGTCTATTTAATATACAATCAATAAGTTGTAAAATCCATTATTTTATTCTCTAATTACGTTCTTTCTATAAACCCCCATCCGGTCGGACACAGGGGAACCGACCCTACATACCCTGCCGTATTAATAGAAAGTACTTATTTATAATTTTATACATCATTATATATCCCTATTCATACACCTAAAATATCAATTCATCCGAATTTTACTCTTTCTTTGTTGAAAATATTGTATTATACATTAGAGGATAAAATTACTTGAGGTATATTATGACTATTCAAAAAATAGACAGCGAAATTAAGCATTTACTTATTGTTGATATTGGAAGTACGACTACGAAAGGTCTTTTATTGGAAAACAAAGATGGTAAGCTTGCATTCCAAGCTCAATTTGGTGCACCTACAACTGTTGAAAAACCTTATGAAGATGTAAATATCGGATTGGAAAAAGTTATTTTGGGATTAGAAGAAAAGAGTAAAATTAATATCTATGATGAAAATAATAATATACAAATACCTTTTTTAGCAACGAGTTCAGCCGGTGGAGGGCTTCAAGTTCTACTATTTGGGTTAACGAAATCAGATACAGGTAAAGCTGTCGAGGCTTCTGCATATGGTGCCGGAGCAGTAATAATGGAAACTTTTACAGTTGATGACAAAGTTCCTGAAATGGATAAAATGAGAATGATCAGAGAGCTTCATCCTGATATGATATTGATAGCAGGTGGAATTGATGGTGGAGGAATTTGGGGTATTTTAAGGCAAGCAGAGATACTATCGTTATCAGAGCCAAGGTCAAAATTCATGCCGGAAGAGAAGATACCTTTGGTTTTCTGTGGTAATGTTCAAGCAAGAGGATTCATCAAGCAGATGCTAGGAGATAGTTTTATTGTTCATACTACAGAGAATATCCGACCGAACCTGGAAGACTTCAACCCACAACCTGTAAGGGATAAAGTCCATCAGCTTTTCATGGAAAATGTGATGGAGAATGCTCCCGGTTATAAAACAGTGACGAAACAAGTCTCAGAAGGAATATTGCCAACTCCATCAGGCGTTCAATTGATGATAAATAGCTATGCAAGAAAACATAATGAGAATATGATATTAGTAGATATAGGGGGAGCTACAACAGATGTTTTCAGTAGTATAAAATCGGAAATTCATAGAACAGTCTCAGCAAATATTGGTATGAGCTACTCTATTTCAAATATCTTAAAAGAAGCCGGTGTCAGTCAGATACTTTTCAATATGAATAATATAATTGATGAAAAAGATGTCAGGAATTACATAACAAATAAAATGCTGAATCCTTCTTATGTTCCTCAAAATCAAGAGGAAAGGTTCGTAGAACTATCTTGTGCCATTGAAGGTGTGAAGTATTCTTGGAATCAACATAAAAAGATGAATACCGAAGTGCATCATATCGGATTTTTAGAAAGACGAAGAATAAAACTATTCAATGGAGACCTTGGTACTTTTGAAGAAGCATTAAATTTTAGCACTAATAAAGAAGTATTTTTTCAAAATTCAGATATAGATCTACTTATAGGTGCAGGTGGTGTAATATCTTCCGCCAGATCGGATGAGGATATCGTCTTTATCTTAAATGAAGGATTTTTACCGTCAGGTATTACTGAGTTAGCTGTTGATCGACATTTTAAATCTCCACATTTAGGGATTTTAACTAAACTCAACGAAGAACAAGCTTTGAATTTGTTCGAAAATGAAACTTTAGATAAGATTTGTACAGTCATAGCACCTATTGGAAAGATCAAGCCTGATAAGAATGTGTTGATCTGTAAAGATCTAAAAGACAATAAAGAATTTATGATTAAGGCTGGATATGTGGTTTATCTCAAAAATGGTGGAAATTTTAGCATTAAAACTGAAAAAAATATTTCTTTTGGAAAAGAGATCACTACATTTGAAATAGATACGGATAAACCAATATTGATAGATGCGAGAGGTCGTGGTTTTAGTATGATCCAAGCTTCAATATTTAAAGCTTTGTATAGGTCTGATGATAAATTAGAGATGACATCTAATGTTATAATAGGTAGGAATAATATAGTAAAAGGGAAATTTACAATTAATAGGTCGTTGCCTTATAAAGGAAATATGTTGGCAAAAATAGGCACAAGAGTCCAAATTGATTCAATTGTTGGTCAAAATCTTTTCAACCCACCTAAAATATATATGATCGACATTAAAAGATTAGTTGGTTTTGATAAAAAGCTTACAAAAGAGGATATCAAAAAAGGTCTTTTGATCAAAGAAGGTGATACTGTTGATTATGATCAACCGATCTTTGTACTTTTAAAAGGGAATCAATTAATTCCTATAAATTATTTATCAAATGTAAGAGGTGAAGTTTTTAAAATAGATGATCTCGGAATGATAGTTCTTAAAGAGATACAGGATTACGGTGACGAACCGGTTAAAGTAGATATTGCGAAAGCATTAAATGTTAAACCAAGTTCTATCAACAGATATTTAAATTTTGGTCAAAATGATTTTGTCCTAAAAAGACAGATGCTTGCGACTAAAGTGACAGGCAATAGTAAAAAGGACATGTTGGGAATGCTTGCAGGATTTTTTCAAAGTGATGATAAATATGGAAAAACATCATCAGAAGGAGAATATAAGTCTGTAAAATCTCCTAGTACTGGTTTTATTACAGATATTGATAAGGAAACTGGTGAGATAACAATTCAATATAAGAGTAAGCCTTATTTGATGCATTCATTTGTAAATGGCATGGTCGCTAGCATAGAAGAAGGTCTTTCTGTGGATATTGAAGTTGAAGGTGCTTCAGCTGATTGTGTAATCGGTTTTGGTGGAGAGAATCATGGTGAGCTTAAGATCGCTGATGGTATTCTTGATGATACTTTTGAGAACAAAATAGCTGTTTTCTTTCAACCGATCAGTTTAGATACGCTAAAATTGGCTAAGAATTATAATGTTAAAGGTATTATTGCAGCATCTATTGATAATAAAGACTGGGTTGATTTTTATGGAGAGGAGATCGGAGTTGCTTTGACTGGCAAGGAACGAATTGACTTCACTTTATTGATCACGGAAGGCTTCGGAAAGGTTAGGATGAATAATGATTATGTGGAATTCTTCAAGGAGATGCAGGGAAAGGTTGCTAGCGTTAACGGGCGGACTCAGATTCGTGCTGGGGTAATAAGACCGCAGGTAATTGTGTCGTAATTGACAATTTACAATGGACAATTGATAATTGGGTGTTTTTTTAAACACCCTTTTTTTTGTCATCCTTGGACTTGCTTCGAGGATCCAGGTGAAACCATATATCGTCATCCTGAACTTGATTCAGGATCTTTTTTTAATACTTCTTTATTAAAATATTTTTATTTTTTTAGTAAAAGGTCACTATTTGACCTAGTGATGCGTTTATATTAGGGAAAAGAGGCTAAAAAGAAGGAGAAAAGGATGAAGAATGAAATAATAATATATCAGAGAGATGAATTAACAAGTCGAATAGATGTAAGGATTGAAGCAGAATCAGTTTGGTTAAATCTTAAACAAATAACAGAATTATTTGATAGAGACAAATCAGTAATATCTAGGCACATAAGTAATGTTTTCAAAGAATGTGAATTAGAAAAGGCTTTAGTTGTTGCAAAATATGCAACAACTGCGACAGATAGAAAAACTTATCAAATTGAATATTACAATCTTGATGTAATTATATCAGTAGGTTATAGAGTGAAATCAAAACAAGGTACTCAATTTCGTATATGGGCCAATAAAATATTAAAAAATTATTTACTGAAAGGTTATGTCCTTAACAATATAATGAATCGTATTGAAGATAATGTTGAATCTCTTTCAAAAAGAGTTAATAAAATTGATTTACAAATTCAAACAGAGCTTCCTCCCAAACAGGGTATATTCTTTCAGGGGCAGGTCTTTGATGCTTATAAATTTGTCTCAGATATTTTCAGAAGTGCAAAGAGATCAATCTTAATAATTGATAATTATATTGATGATACAGTTTTAATCCATTTAACAAAAGCGAAGAAGAACATAGATATAAAAATATTAACTTCTAGGATACCTGAAAACTTAAAACTTGACCTAAAGAAATATGAAAAACAACATTTTAAGATTGAAGTTAGAGTTTTTAAGAAATCACATGATAGGTTTATAATAACAGATAATGAAGTTGTTTATCATTTTGGGGCTAGTTTAAAAGATCTTGGGAATAAGCTATTTGCTTTTTCGAGGATCGATAAGGATTTATTGAATCTAGAGAAATTAATGTTATTATCCTAATGCCGTTTTATCGCACCTAACAACTAAGCCTTCTTCATTATTTGGATGCTTTGACAGGAAAAGAGAATATTAAGTTTACTTTACTTCTAACTGAAGGCTTTGGAAAGGTCAGGATGAATAATGATTATGTGGAGTTCTTCAAAGAGATGCAGGGGAAGGTTGCCAGTGTTAATGGACGAACTCAGATAAGAGCTGGGGTTATCAGGCCGCAGGTGATAGTTTCGTAGAATGTATTTGTAGATTATGACCTATGTGTCCGACTGTATAAAACTTAGGGGACGATTTCTTGTCGTCCCCTTTTTTACTTGTCATCGTATATTAAAAATCACTTCATTATGAAGTTTAAGTGTTGTATCCTTAAAGAACAATATTGTGGGAGAAGACGATTAAGCTAAAGTTTGTCATTGGTTTTTAAAAACCGTCGAGAATGCTACGCCCGTCTTCTCTTAAACCTGGACAGTACATTAGGCATAGTTCCAAACAACTTAAGCCTGTATAACTACGATGATAGGTTTATCCCACATAAGAATATAACATTGGGAGGGTTTAATGAGCAACAACAAATATAATTTTGTGGTAGGAATAGATATCTCAAAAAGTGATTTGGATGTAGCCGAGTACGATGGAAAACAATACAGTACCCTTAAGATTAAGAATACTAAATTAGGTATAAAAGCATACCTAAATAAAAAGAGATTCATTAACAATGATAAGAATTATCTATTCATTATGGAAGCAACAGGAGTTTATAGCTTGCTTATGGCTGATGAGTTATCTAAAAAAGGCTTTAATGTTGCAGTAGAAAATCCATTGAAGATAAAAAGGTTTTCTGAAATGAAAATGATCCGTGCAAAAACTGATGTCGTGGACTCGAAGAGCATAGCTTTATACGGTTATGAACAAACCCCAGCACTTTACAAACCTAAATCTAGAAATCAAAGAGAGCTAGTTAAGTTGCTGAAAGGAATAGAAGATCTTGATGACAATCTGAATAGGCTAAACAATCAGCTCGAAACTTTTATAATTGATCCTGTTCAGTCAACCTTAGTTATTAATTCCCATAAAAGTATAATAAAATTTATTGGGAAGAAGAAAAAACACCTGGAAACAAAATTAAATGAGATGTTGAAGGAAGTATATCCTGATGAAACAGGCAGATTAGTAAAGATTAAAGGTGTTGAAAAGAAAACAGCTGCGGTCATATTAGCATTTTTCGGAAAGTTTGAACACTTTGAAACAGTTAAACAAGTTGTAAGCTACATAGGAACTAATCCATCTATAAGGCAATCCGGAACAAGTGTTAAAGGTAGAGGTAATATTGACAAAAAAGGGAATAGATTTATTAGAAAGAAACTTTATATGTCCGCATTATCTGCATCTAGGTATAACCCGTCTTGTATGGCACTGTATAGTAGGTTGACAGTGAGAGGTAAAGAGTTTAAGCAAAAAATTGTAGCCGTAATGAATAAATTGGTTAGACAAATATTTGCAGTATTGAAATATGATCGAGAATGGGAACCAAATTATAGTATAAGATAATGTTTATAACACTTGATTTTTGATACAGTACATTCTCGGACTTGATCCGGAATCTAAACGAAAACATACATCATCATCCTGAATTTATTTCAGGATCTTTTATAAACTAAACCCCAATGATACTCTTAACCACTTTTTATCCTTGTTATCACAAAAAACGTACTGAAAACTTGGATAAAGAAGAAATCTATTAATAACTAATCCACCTGAAAGAGTCATTCCAAAGTTGTTTTCAGTCTCAATATCAGTGTCATTATCAATTTCAACTTCTAGAGATTCCATAAACGCACCCATACCAAATTGAACAAAAGCATAACCTCCACTAACCCTTTTGGTTGAAGCACGAATTAAACAAAGTGCTTCTTTTATTTGTAAAGTAGCCTCAATATCTACAAGAAATGGGATATAGAGACTTTCATTCCAATGATTCAATGCGAGTAATCCTCCAACGGAAATGTGATCATAAACTTCATGTACATAAGAAATTCCCCCATTAAATCCATAACTAGTTTCATCATTACCATCATCATATGGGATTGACCAACCTCCAAAAACATCAAAGGCATTATTCTTTTCAACTTCCTGAGAGAACAGCAATGTTATTAAAATTAACAACATTAGTATTATTTTTTTCATTATTCTACCTCTGTAGGTTTCCAGATAAATCTTGCAAGCGGTGCATTTGTTTTTATGCTATATGATTCACCAAGCTTCAATTTTACACCTTCGTTAATTACAAAGTAACTTAAGTTATTTAAGTTAATATCGCAATTATTTCCTAATTCTAGAGTTGAACCAGACTCAAAGATTATATGTACATTATTTTTTATATTCAGAGTAGTATTATCATCAATGATAACTGTACCTCCATCTTTTACATTCAGATTACCATATCTCCCATTTGATCCATACAGGTTACAAATTTCAATTTCATTATTGATACCACTTTTTATATATAAGGTATTCCCATCATTGACATTTATATCTTTAGTTATTTCAGCTCTGTTTTTCCATGTATTGTTCCAAGTTGTAATATCCTCGGTAACTCTAGAATTTATGAAGTTGAAGATATTATCAATAAAATCAACAGGGATAGCATCATGATTTAATCCGTATTCACCATGATTACGGTTAAATAATATTTCATCAAATCTTGATTGTACTTTAACTTTTTTAGTAGTTGTCGGGGGATAACTTCCTGTATCCTGTCTATAATTCCACTGGCTGTTATCATTATCATTACCAGCGTAGTTAAAATAAAAACTATTATCGGTGTTATCTATCGCTTTACCATGAAACAGATAAGTTGAATTTGGATACAACTTAGCATTCCCATCATCATTAAGATATGTAGGATCATATAGATCAAGTGCACTTACAAAAGGAATAAATGTTGGTTGATAAGATAGTTCGCTGTCATATGGATTATCAATAACTGTTGTTGATACATGCGTATAAGCACTTGTAGAAAATGTAAACATATTCAACAGAAAATTATCGCTATTATTATAGGAATTATTGACGATATCTACATTTGTAAAATGTTTTGGCAGCTTACTACCACTAAATAGTATCCTCTTATTAACAGAAGCTGACATTTCAGTCATACCTTCTTCGAAGTTGAATGAAAACGTACTACTACCCCATGGCCAGGGGTAATCAAGTTTCATACTACCGGAAGCTTCTATATGAACTTCCAACCAGTCTGCAGCTGATCCCGCAGGCATTGAACCACTATATGAACTAAAAGTAACTCCAAGATTTCTACATTTAGTAGGATAACCTCTTTTATTCGCACTATTTAATTCGTTTAATTGAGTATATAAAAATAAATGTTCCTCATTACTTATTGGATCATCTTTGGTACCAGGAGGTTCTATCGCACTACCTACAAGAAATGCTGCAGGATTAGCCCATAGCAATTCTTTTACGCATCTATATGACAGAATTGATGGTCTGTCTTTATATTCTAATCTGTTATAATCATTAAAATCAAAACCATTTGCAGCCATAGGATCATCAAAAATGAATTTCATTAAATCATAATCAATTGTAGCATATTGCTGTGGAGAATCAATCGAAAGAAAATGCGATACTGGCAATGGTGTATTAAGGTGTTCAGCAGCAGCTAAAGCATAACGACAAACTACTCCTCCCATACTGACACCCGCTAATACAACTTGTCCACTATATTTTGATTTAACGAATATTACTGCATCCTGTACAACACTTGCATTACCATATTCAACAACACTAATTGGAGCATAATTTCCATTAGCATTTATTCCATATTCATAAGTACAGAGATCACTAGTATAGTTTTTCGAAGTTGCCATTGTTTCTCCACCTTCAGCAAAATCCAGAATATATGCATCCCTACCTTCATTTTTCGCACGATCAAACAAAAGTGTTCCCATCATATAATATGCTGCAGGATAATTATTATTTTTTGGATCAAATCCTTCAACCATAACTAACGGTTCTCTATAAGAAGAAGAATTCCACTTAGCCAATACATTTGATTTCTTAAGCTGATCGACAATTGTTAAACTATTAGTCGGCTCAGTAACGTTATCTACATAAAATTCGTTTGCAGTATCGTTGAACATATAGTAATCGAAAGAAAGGTTATCCTCTGTAGAGCCACCATGATAAACATATTCTGGTACGCCATAAAAAGCTTGTTCAACTGGATTTGAGTAGTATCTACCTAGTATTACTGTTTTAAGCTCTAATCGAAACTTATGCCCACCAAAAAAGCCAGGCTCATCAGGTATAACAGAAGAAGGTATTGTAAAATTAAATGTGTGACTCCAATTGTCAGATATGTCAGCAAAATTTTCGTATAGTAAAGCACTAGTTGAGGATTCATCATCCCAGTGAGCTATAATGAGTACATGTTTGTACCATGCATTATTAATCTCAGCACAAGACACTTCAGGATGATCATCTGGTAAGAGATCTTCGGGATCATCTAAAATAATCGTACAAGTAATCGGAGTATTAGCTTTAAATACATGATTTTCAAATTCAGTCTGATAAGAACTATTATTATTTAATACTAGAGTTTCATCAAAGTTAGTATCAATATCTGTAAATATTTTCCATACCCTATCAGAGGATGTCTGCCCATAAGTTGTTTGTGCTAATAGAACAAAAAAGACAATAGTCATAAATACATTTTTTTTCATTCCTCCTCCTATTTAACTATCATCATTTTTTTTACATTACTGAATCCTTTAGTCTGAATCCTATAAAAATACAAACCGGAAACACATTTATTAGCATTGAAATTCACTTTATGAACTCCCTTAGAAAAATCCTTTCCTGCAAGTTCAACAACTTCTTTACCTAGAACATTATAAACTTTAAGAGATACAAACTGATCAGTAGGTAAAGAAAACGAAATCGTTGTTGTAGGATTAAAAGGATTCGGATAATTTTGTTCAAGTGTAAATTCCAAAGGAATGTTTGCAGTTTCCACATTACCATTTTTTGATTTAGCCGTATTTGAACTAAGGTAGATTATACCAGAATTAACGATATCATCTCCCATCTTACTTTCTCCAATAACCATCTGACCTACAGAGCTTCTAAATGTCAAAGATGCCCCTGTCAGATAAATAAACGAAATCAGGAGAATATAAATTGATCTTTTCATAGATTGTCTCCTTTTTTTAGTCAGTTATTGAATTAAGCTTTTCTCTGAGTACATTATTTTCTTTTTCTATACGGATCATATGTAAAGTTAATTCTTCGATCTTCTCAACAAGTTTTAAATGCATTTCATTAAGATTTATCCCATTCTCAATCACTTCCTTTTCTGATGGCATACCTGGTAAATAGCCATGAGAATTAATATGTTCCTCAACTTGAGAAAGAGAAAGTAGATTATAATCATCTTTAAATACATAATCAGGATACTCATCTAGTGTAACTTCGATTTCCCTTGCTGTTATTTTACCATAGACATAAAGATTTTTTTGAAGATCCTGTTGACCAACAAAGATATCTCCGTTCACACGCATATTTCCATTCTCATAAAATATAGTTTGCTTTGCCCAGTCTTTTGCAGGTACACTTAGTATTAAATGTTTTGAGTTGATAATGTATAAATCTTGCCTTTCAACCCCATCTAATTCATCATCAGGTGTATGAAATATCCAATCATTGCTACCACCAGTATGAATATTTCTATTATTTATGCTAGATGTACCTTGTACAGTTAAATTACCCGAAACAATTAAATCTTTCTGAGCAGCTGATTGTCCTACATTTACATTACCGAACACAGTTAAATCTCCATTTTCGTGAAATGTTGTTTGCCTTGACCAATCTCCAGAATAATCGGTATGGGCATTTTTGATATACATATCTTGTCTAGGAATTCCATTTATATCATCTTGATCGGGTGTATGGAAAAGCCAATTGTTCGTGCCACCAGTATAGAAATTCCAATCATCACCATATATTGAAGGAATATCAGGTTCAGAATCAATATCAATAACAATCCTGCCGTCAGGGTCTAGAGAAAGGTGAACATCCTCACTCGGTGCAAATGCCTCTAAATCAACCATACCTGAATACATACTATAGCTAGATGCACTTACATACTGCTTCTCCGATTCCTCTTTATTCATCTCCAAAGTCACCCATAATGGATTCTTGAACATTTCAGGTCTTAATCGTTTCTTATTCCCTAATAAAACATTAAGGATTCCATCGTAAACATATACATTCTGATTCTCAAACCAAATCGGATCATCACTATTGTCTGAATCGTATAGTCTGAAAGTAATCAGATATTTACCATCCTCAATGGAGTTACCCAAGCTATCCTTTATCATACTTTGATAGCTTAATGCTCTCTTGGACTCTTTTGAGTTGCTTTGATTCTCTTGGGCAAAGATCAGTGTGAAACTGATTATGATTAGAATTACTACTGCTTTTTTCATTTTTCCCTCTCATTATATTTTTAGATTTTTTTTGAGATGCAGCTATAATCGGATTTCGAGTAAGTTCAGATATTGCTACAGTAACAATATAATTAACAAACCATGTAAATATCAAGAACCAGAATCGACAACACATTGTGAGAATACATTATGACAATATATTGTGACAACACATTATGACAACGCAGCCTCAAATTAACAAGAAAAAGGAATATGCAAGTTGAGTGAATTCCTATTGAAATTCACTCTCTGTACAGAGTATGGATGACAAGGGGACCTAATCCCTTGTTGCAAAAAATTTATGAATTTCTTTTTTTCTTTTATTGTGTATTTATTTAAATTATGTAAATTATAAGAAAAAATTCTGGAGATTCTATGCTTTACGCAAATATGGGTATCAGAAAAGATAACAATACGCCAACTTCCAACTCAGGTCCATCAAAGGGAGATCTGGAAATCCTTACAGCAAGATTTGAAAAGCTTAAATTGGTAAACATGGCGCTTTGGACATTTATCAAAGAAAAGTTTGAGATCACTGAAGAGCAACTTGTTGAACGATACAAGGAAGTTGATATGATCGATGGGAGTGCAGATGGTAAGATCAAAGTAGGTATTAAGAAGTGTACTAAATGTGGAAAAACTCTGAATCCAAAATTTGAGAAATGTCAGTACTGCGGTACAATTGTGAGTTTTGGAACAATCTTTGAGGGAATTTAACCGGGCATCTCGATACTAATGCAAAGCATTCACTCGATGACCGGATCAAGTCCGAGTATGACAAAAACCGTTTTGAACAAGGTGGCTTCAGCCCCTTGTAACGAGCGAACTCATAGTTCATAGCTCATAACTAAAAAAAGTCTTAGTCTTCGATTAACTCAGACTGACTTTTTTCAGAGTACTTTTCAAAATTGGATACTATAAGATCTCGTATTTCTGTATGAATATTCTTCAACTGATCTTTATCCATTTGATGAATATTTACTTCTGGACTGATAACGATAGTAACATCAGTAGGTTTGTTTTTCTTAACATTTTCAACTATGTTTTCAGATCCGATTATTGTAATCGGTAGTATAGGCACCTCAGCCATTATAGGAAGCTTAAAACTTCCCTTTTTAAAAGGGAGTATTTCTTTTCTTCGAGTTCCTTCCGGAAAAATAATAATGGTCTGTCCGTTCTTTATCTTTTTAGCACCTTCCTGAAATGAAGCCAATGCTTTTCTAGCACTTGAACGATCAATAAAAATACAACCTAGGATCTTCATCCAAGTAGCAAAAAGTGGTATTCTGCCTAGTTCTTTTTTTGCAATGAAAGACGGAGATAGTCCCGTAAATCCAAAAAGTAACATAATATCAAAATGTGCTTGATGGTTGGAAATAATAACTACAGGGTGGTTAGGAAGATTCTCTGCGCCAATAAGTTTAACATTGGTGTTACTCCACTTAATTGCATTAAGTCCCCATTTTTTTGCTAAATTATGCGCAAAAGTCTTAATATATTTTTCATCTTTGAATAATTTTAAAAAATAAATATACGGAAGTAAAAAAATGTATAGAATAGTATAGGATATTACTTTTATCTTTAAGATTGTTAACATTTATTTTCTGTGTCGTTTAATAAAATTAGCTTAGTATCTTTTCAAGTAATTCATTGAAAACATCTAGGTCAAAAGGTTTTGCAAGGAAACCTTCAGCTTTTTCAACATCCTGTTTAACTTTTTCAATTCCATAACCTGTCATAAAAATGATAGGCATATCCGGAAATTGTTTCTTGATTTTAGTGGAGAGTTCAATGCCGCCCATTTTAGGCATATTGATATCAGTGATAACAAGGTCAAATTTCCTTTCATTTTCACTGTCTTTTAGGATTTCCCATGCCATAACACCATCATGTGCAGAAACAACATCATAGTCAAACATCTCAAGAAAGTCCGTTAAAAGATCTCTCATTATTATCTCATCATCAACGACAAGTATATACTTTTTATCACTCATAATTACATTATCTTTTACTTAAACTTACCTGTAGAATATGAATATAATTAAAAAAAGGGAAAAATGAAAATACTTTTATTTCTCTGTAGATACAATGATCCAGTCAATATCAACACTTGTGTATGGATTATCGATTTTTGTAGAGGATTCAAGTTGGATCATAAAATTATCTAGAGTTAGATCAGTTTCAAAAAATTTATCGAAAGAACGACCTGCATACCCAAGAAAGAATTCCGTTTTATTTTTCTCTACCCTAATCTTAATATGTATAGGTGTTGAAAGTGGAGTTACCTTTCTATATATGTAGCTTTCCTCATTTGACATTATTTTTTCAGAGATAACTAGACTTTTGATTCCTTCATTATCATAGAACATAAGCTCAACATAATTATTTTCGGAAGTAATAAGTTTTATTCTTCCGTCAGCATTAAAAGGAATATTGTCCACTTTTATTACGATTTCTGAACCGTTTCGTACTTTATTTCTTAGACGGGCACTCACAACATTATTTCTATATTTGGGAAAAAGTTTAAGTTTTCCATCAACAACCATTACATTATCATTAGGTGTGAAGAGGATAATATCGTTATCAGTCATATTGCCTTTGTCAAATTGGTAGATACTAATATCATTTCCACTGACATTTACCTGTGAAAAAACAATACTTACGCTTAATAGTACTAAATAAATAACACTTTTCAAGATTACTCCCATTCTATTGTTCCTGGAGGTTTTGAGCTGATATCATAAACAACTCTGTTCACTCCTCGAACTTCATTTATTATTCTGGTTGAGACTCTTGCAAGGAAATTATGCTCGAATGGATACCAGTCAGCCGTCATGAAGTCAATTGTTGTTACTGCCCTAAGAGCAATGACATTGTCATAAGTTCTTACATCTCCCATAACTCCAACTGTCTTCACAGGTAAGAATACTGCAAATGCCTGTCCGATCTCGTTATAAATTCCTGCTTTTTCTATTTCATTTATGAATATATCATCTGCTTTTCTAAGAATATCACATTTCTCTTCTGATACTTCTCCTAGTATTCTAACCCCAAGACCGGGTCCAGGGAAAGGATGCCTGTCTATCATATGTTCATGTAATCCTAAAGCTTTTCCAAGTCTTCGAACTTCATCTTTAAAGAGATCTCTTAGAGGTTCTACAACCTTAAGTTTCATATCTTCAGGTAATCCACCTACGTTATGATGAGATTTTATTGTATCGGACGGTCCACCCTTGGCACTAACTGATTCGATCACATCTGGATAAATAGTTCCCTGAGCAAGGAATTCCACAGAATGCCCTTCTTTTTCTAAGATATTATCGATCTCATCATGGAATACATCAATGAATACTTTTCCGATTACTTTTCTTTTTTTCTCAGGATCTTCAACGCCTTTTAGTTCTGATAAGAATCTTTCAGCTGCATCAACGACTATTAAGTTTAGACCTATCTTTTCTTTGAATTTATCAACGACTTTATTTCTTTCATCCAATCTTAAAAGTCCGTTATCTACAAAAATGTTAATAAGATTATCGCCAACTGCTCTCTTTAGTAATAAAGCAGCAACAGCAGAATCAACACCACCAGAGAAACCAAGAACTATTTTTTTATCTCCAACTTCAGCTTTGATCTTAGCAATACTTTCCTCAATAAAAGATGCTGGTGTCCAGTCTCCAGAGCATTCGCAGATGTTTTTCACAAAATCATCTAAGAATACGGATCCATTCTCTGTGTGCTCTACCTCAGGATGAAATTGAACTCCGTATATATTTCTAGTTTGATTTTTTATTACTGCAAATGGAGTATTATCACTGCGGGCAAGAACTTCAAAACCTTCAGCTAGTCTAACAACCTTATCTCCGTGGCTCATCCATACTTTCCATGGATCCTTTAAATCAGTAACAACATTTTTGAAAATGCTATCATCAATGTCAATATTAACTTCTGCGAAACCGAATTCCTGTTCATCGCTTCTCTCAACTTTTCCACCGAGTTTTTTAGTAATAAGCTGCATACCATAGCAAATGCCAAGTATAGGAACACCAAGTTCGAATATTTCATCGGGAACATCAGGAGAATTTAAAGCATATACTGAATTTGGGCCACCGGATAAAATAATTCCTTTCGGGTTGAATTCTTTTATTTCTTCAATAGTTGTATAATAGGGTCTGAGCTCACAATATACATTGTTTTCTCTTACCCTTCTTGCGATTAGCTGATTATATTGACTTCCAAAGTCTAAAATTAAAATTTTATCGTGATCCATGCCTGCCTCCATTGCCTATGTTTATGAATAGACCAAAGATAAACATTTATTATTTTTAAGCAAGATTATTTTTTCCAATGCAAAAAAACTTATTTATATCATGTGATTTTAGAAAAAGATTGATTATCTTCGTAAATTAAATATTCGAAAATGGAAAAAAAGGTTTAAAAATGTTGAAATTTATCAAAATCATTCTGATCACAGCTTTAGTACTATTTGTTGCTAATTGCACCAAAACTCAAGAGGATAATCAGGAAAGTGAAATAAGTACAGATATAAAGACTGAAAACGTTACAGACAAAAGTATCCATAAAGATCAGCACGATCATAAAGAAGGTGAGTTATGTATCGATCCGGTAGCGAGTAAAGTTGCTTCTTTCTCAATGAAAGGTAAATATCAGGATGCGATAGATGTATTAGTTACAGCTAAGGATGTACCGGGATATCAATGGAATAAAGATAAGATATATGAGTCAATGATTTACCTTTATGATAAGACGAAACAATACGAAAAGAACATTGATGTTTGGAGAGATGGTCATAGCAAAGGGATGGTCTTTAAAATGGATAAAGCAAAAAAACATTTTGAACCTTATCTTTTATTGGATGGATTTGACGAGATCTATGAAAAAGACCTGGAATTACAAAAAGAGATAGAAAAAACAGAATAAACAATAAAAATGGAGTAAACGTATGAAAAAAGTATTAGTATTATTAGTTGTAATGAGTTTTACAGTTGTAATGTTCGCAACTGGTGATGCTGGAAAAGAAATGGAAAAAAGTCATGAAAAACCACAAGATCATGTATGTTACAAGAGTGTCGTTATGCAGATCAATGCTTTTGCAAAGCAGGAAAAGTATGATGAAGCTATGAATCTGTTGGTAAAAGCTAAGGATAACCCTAACTATGAAGGACATGTAGAGCATATTTATACAACTATGGCGTTCATTAATGACAAGACTAAGAAGTATGAGGAGAATATCAAGGTTTGGAATGAAGGACTTGGTAAAGGTGTTGCTTTTCCGATCAATCCAACTCAAGATGAATATAAACCGTATTTGAAGTTGAAAGGTTTCTATGAAGTTGCAAAGAAGAATGCAGAGTTTAAGAAGAAAGGCGTTAAGGCAAAAGCTGAGTGTGATGACAATAAGACAAGTGAAAAGGCTAAGGCTGACTGTGACGATAAAAAAAAAGGTGATGTAGGTTGTGAAGAAAAGAAAGGTGCGAAGTAATGAATCGGTAGAGACACAACACCTTGTGTCTCAAATCAAGACGCAAGATATTGCAAGGGGTTGAAGCCACCTTGTCAGAAAGTCACCCTGAATTTATTTCAGGGTTTTTTATTTAAATAAGATAACATTGACCTTGATTTTAATGATCGCATTGGATATAATTAGTTCAAACAAACACAATCATATCAAAAGTAGGATAAAATAAATGAAATATGTCATCACATTGATCACGCTTGTAATTTTAATAGGCTGTTCTAAAAAGGAGGATGTAAATCTTAATTATGAAACTAAGGTAAAAGACGGTGTTGAGAATATTATAAATGAAAACAGGCCTTCTGTTCTGGTTGAAGATTTGAAAATAAATCTTAAAAAATCATTTGTGATCAATGGTATGGATATATTAGATGTTGAGAAGTCTTATTTTACTAAACCAAAATACTTTACTGTTGATTCGAAAGATAATATTTTTATTTTTGACGAAGATAAACAGAAAATTCATAAATTTAATAATACTGGTAAGCATATATATTCATTTGCTGGCAAAGGCACAGGTCCCGGTGAATTTACAAGTGTGATGGGTTTAACATGTTTAAATGATACTATTTTAGCTTTTGATACCCCAGTAAGAAAATTAAATAGATTTGATACAGAAGGAAAGTTTTATAGAACTTCAATTATGAGCTCAAAAGCTTCTCTGTTCAATAAGTTATTTGTAGCAAATAATAAGATATGGTGCCATCGATTATCAACACAGAGAGTGAATGACGATTTTATGGTCTATAAATTGGTTGAAGTCAGGGATGATCATTTCAATATAATTACTTTGATTGACTCTGCAAGCACTGATTATTATTCATTTACAATAAAGAATGAATTATCAATTACTAAGGCTATAGCTGTAAGTAAGAGTCATGTTTATTCAGTAAACAAAGGTGATTATTTTATTTTTAAGATTGATGTTTTAGATGAAATGGGAGCTTTGCAAAAAGTTATTCGTAAAAAATTTGCTAGAATAAAGATTTCAGAAAAAGAGAAAGTAATCAATGTTAAAGAAATGCAGAGTAAAGGTTTTCTTGAAACAGAAGAAGATATAGAGGATTATTTAAAGGTACTAGATTATAAACCTGCAATTAACTGGATCTATGTTGATAAATATGAAAGGTTATGGGTGAATGAAAGCAGGCATATAGAAAATCCTGATGATAATAGGATTAAGTTCAGTATTTTTAAAGATGGGATCTATTTGAATTCAGTTTTGCTAGATTTTGATGTGACCGAGCCGAATTTTATTAATGATGTTCAATATGGGAATGATCTTGTTTTTACGAATGGTAAGATCTACGCTATGAATACAAGAGAGAACAGAATTACGGTGTATGAGTATTAAATAATTTCCTCAAATACTTTTCATCAACAAATTTCATATCCATCTAAAGAAACTTTCGCATTTTATGTGAAGGTTTCTTTTACTTTTGTCAAAATATCGCATTTCCCAATTAGGCACAAAGCCACACTATGTAGTGTTAGGATTAAGACAATACCACAACATGTAGTGTTTTTTTTCGAAAAAGACTTGACAAGTAATTTGTTTGCGCCGTATATTGTCTTTCGATCCATGAAACAAACTAAGGCAGTGAAAATCTTCTCTGTTTTACACA
>JAQICF010000145.1 GCA_027858795.1 Candidatus Delongbacteria bacterium
GTAGTTTCATACCTTCTCATTTTTTCTCCTTTTGGTCTGTTTAGGCCGGATCTCTACGAGAACCAGCAAGAATTTGTACGCCAAATGTAATCTATTTTCTATTTTAAGTCAATAATAATCTTTATTTTAGTTTCTACTTTAATTTAATAATAATGTTTAAGAAACTGCAATAAGAGGCGCAATTACTAGTGCAACCACTGAAGTCAGCTTTAATAATATATTTAAAGATGGTCCTGAAGTATCTTTGAGAGGATCACCAACAGTATCTCCAACTACAGAAGCTTTATGTGCCTCACTACCTTTTTCATATTTGTATCCATCTATCTCAACACCTTCCTCAATCTGCTTTTTAGCATTATCCCATGCTCCACCAGTATTTGATTGGAAAATAGCCAAAAGAACACCACTTGTTGTAATACCTGCTAACAAACCACCAAGCATTTCTGCTCCGAAAACAAAACCCACAAAAACTACAGAAGATATAGCCAATACACCTGGTAATACCATTCCCTTCATTGCGGCATTTGTAGATATCTTGATACATGTTTCATAGTCTGCTTTTCCATCCGCATTATCGAATATCTTTTGATCTTCTCCCTCAATCTTTGATTCGTCACCATCATATTTTTTCATAATTGCAAGAGCAGCTTTCAATTCAGGAATCTCTTTGAACTGTCGTCTTACTTCCTCAACCATTGACATTGCTGCAGCACCAACCGCTTTCATAGCAAATGATGAGAATAAGAACGGCAACATAGCTCCAACGAATAATCCTGCCATAACCTTAGGATCGGCAATATCTATTGTCGTAAGTTTTGCTTGTTGCATAAAAGCAGCGAATAAAGCCAAAGCAGTTAATGCTGCAGAAGCAATCGCAAACCCTTTACCTATAGCAGCTGTTGTATTTCCAACGGCATCCAATTTATCCGTTCTTTCGCGAACTTCTTTAGGTTGTTGTGACATCTGTGCAATTCCACCTGCATTATCTGAAATAGGCCCATATGCATCAACAGCAAGTTGAATTCCTGTATTTGCAAGCATTCCAAGAGCAGCTAAAGCAATTCCATATAGTCCTGCAAAATGATACGCGCCCATAATACCAGCTGCGATTAGCACAACAGGTATAGCAGTGGATTCAAAACCTACACCAATACCAGCTATAATATTGGTTGCTGCGCCTGTTTTTGATTGCCTTACTATTGACAATACCGGCTTACCACCAAGCTTAGTATAATGTTCAGTCGCCAAACCTACTAACAGACCTGCTACCAGACCAATGATCGTAGCATAGAAAACACCCATTGCAGTATAACTAAAATCACCATAAGTCCAACTTTCAGGTAAAAATTTGTTTATTATAAAATAAAAAGCTACTATCATTATAGCAGAAGAACCAAATTCACCAATATTCAAAGCTGTTTGAGGATTTCCACCTTCTTTTACTCTGACCATGAAAGTACCAAGGATTGAGATAATTATACCTACTGCTGCAAGTATCAAAGGAAGGACAATCGCCGCCATAGGATTCTCTTTAAACGCATCAAGTTCAAAGAAAGCAAGACCAAGTACCATCGATCCAATAATCGAACCTACATAGGATTCAAATAGATCTGCTCCCATTCCGGCAACATCACCAACGTTGTCACCAACATTATCTGCAATAGTTGCAGGATTTAATGGATGGTCTTCTGGAATACCTGCTTCTACTTTTCCAACAAGATCAGCTCCCACATCAGCAGCTTTTGTATAAATACCACCACCGACTCTTGCAAAAAGAGCTATCGATGAAGCACCAAGAGAAAATCCTGTGATTACATTGATAATTCTTCTAGCATCCACTAATTCTTCCAAGCCCCATAAATTACCGTAAATAACATAAAGTATTCCCAAACCAAATACACCAAGTCCAACTACTGCCAATCCCATTACAGATCCACCTGTAAATGCTATTGACAATGCTTTTTCTAATCCAGTTCTGGCAGCATGAGTTGTTCTATAATTCGCTTTCGTCGCAACTTTCATACCTATGTAACCAGCTAAAGCTGAACTTATCGCACCTAATACAAAGGAAACTGCTATCAAAGCGCTGCTCTCTTCCTTTCCTGTGTTCATCCAAGCTAGTAAAGCTGCTACTACAATTACAAAGTACACTAGAACAGAATATTCCGCCTTTAAAAAAGCCATCGCTCCTTTACTGATAGCTGCACCAATTTTTTGCATCTTTTCTGAGCCTTTCTCTTGCTTCCCTATCCAATATGATTTGTAGAAAGCAAACAGAAGTCCAATTAAACCGAAGATTGGGATCCAGTACTTGATGTCAGTCATAAGTTTCACCTTTTATATGTAATTTTCTTTGAATTTATTTTCATTGCTTAATTATAGTTTATAACATTTTAAATAACTATGCAATTTATCATATACTTTACAATTCGTTTTTAGTATTGAAATAGTTCATTGCCTTATCAATACCTTTCTCTAATAACATTTCAATTGAATCAATCGATTTTTCTAAACTTATTTCAATTTCTTTATTCATCTTTTCAGGTATTCTACTCAAAACAACATCTGGTAGAACATCCGGATTTTTGTCAAGAATACTCGCAATCACATTGGTTCTAAAACCAATTCGTAACCTTGGAAATTCATTTGTACCTAAAGCATTTATTATTGATTTTATGCCATTGTGCCCACCGGCAGTCCCTGACTTTCTTATTCTGACAGATCCTATATCGAGGTTTATATCATCATAAACTATCAGGACATCACTAATGTCTGCATCGTAATATGCCAGTATCTCTTTTACTACAGTACCACTAAGATTCATATACGTTACAGGTTTCACAATAATAACTTTCTTAAAATTAACAAAGCCGGAGGCAGAATAATATTTTCCTTTCCCGGCTTTAAAATTTAGATCGTTTCTTATTGCAAATTTATCAACTGCCATGAACCCTAGATTGTGCCAAGTGTTTGAATACTTTGCACTTGGATTCCCTAATCCGATTATAATTTGCATAATAGTTCTTATTTCAATATTTCAATAAAATGGATATAAATAGTTACTAAGCTTTTTCTTCTCCATCTTCTTCACCCTCTTCGCCTTCTTCACCCTCTTCGCCTTCTTCACCTTCTCCGGCTGCAACAGCTGCTCTTGTAATGTTCACACTGCATAATAACATACTACCAGGTGATACAACAGTAACATTTTCTCTTTCAACATCTGATGCATGAACAGTATGTGTCAAAGCTAATTCAGTAACATCAATCACGATCTCATCAGGAACGTTATTAGGAAGAGCAGAAATCGTAAGATACCTTGCATTGATAATCAATACACCACCCTGATTCTTAACTCCTTCAGCAACACCTACATATTTTAATGGGATTTGCAATTTTGTTTCTTTTCCCGGAGTTAAACCGATTATATCCGCATGAACTAGAGCCCAAGTCACAGGATGTCTTTGAACTTCTCTTAGGATAACCATGTGCTCTACACCTTCGTATACAAGTGAGTGAACCTTTTTACCTGATTTAATAGCTTTATTAAGTTCTTTTTCATTTAGAAAAAAAGTTTTGTTCTCCTCAATTTCCGGTCCATATAGGTTTGCCGGAATAAGCCCTCTCTTTCTTTGGTTCTTTAGTTCGATCTTACTAGTTGTTTCTCTTACTAGTCCAATCAATTTGCTTTCAGCCATCTTAATCTACCTCTATCTTAATTCTATTATTTAAAAACAAAACAAGAGCCTTTTCATTTAAAGACTCTTGATTTTATAAGCAGGGGTAGCAGGATTCGAACCTACGCATGTCGCGACCAAAACGCGATGCCTTACCGCTTGGCTATACCCCTAGCACAAATCTTATACAGTTTCTTCTGAATCATTTACCTGATTCGAAACTTCTTCGGCATATTTATCAAGAATCTCTTTTTCTAGTCTTATTCTGAAATCATCTACTATTGGATGAGCTATGTCTTTGTAGCTTCCATCAGGCAATTTTCTACTTGGCATACAAACAAATAATCCATCTTTACCGTTAATTACTTTAAGACCTCTAACGATGAACACATCATCAAATGTAACATGAACAAATGCTTTAAGCTTCTCTTCATTTCTTAAGTTAATTCTGATCTCTGTTAATTCCACTCTCTCCTCCACTATACCTTTACGGCTTTTACATAGTAATTCTGATCTATAAGGTTTTTAACTTTCTTCATTCTGATCTTGTCAGTGAAAAAACCGAAAACCGATGAGCCACTGCCTGACATGGATGCATACTCAGCACCTTCATTAAGCAAAGCATTTTTCAATCTCTCTATTTCACCATGTTCTTTGAACACGTAACTCTCGAAGTCGTTGATAAATTCATTATATTTCAAATGAATCTCTCTGCTTGAATTCAAGGCAAGGGCAAATATACCATTTGAAGTATTTTTTGTCAAGTTCAAATTTAAGTTTCTGTATGCTTCTGAAGTGTTAATGTGTATGTTGGGGTATATTAATAATATATACCCACCTTTTAGGACAGTATCAATTTGAGTTAATTTTTCACCGATACCGGTTGCAATAGCACATCCTCCTTTGATGAAAAAAGGTACATCTGCCCCCAATTCCAAACCAATTTTTTCTAATTCACTATCGGATAACTTTAACTCCCAAAGATAATTCAAAGCTTTCAACACAGTTGCAGCATCGGATGAACCTCCACCCAAACCTGCTCCAATAGGAATATTTTTTTTTAAATATATATTGCATCCATGTACAATTTTGTATCTTTCTTTCAATATTTCGGCACTTTTAACACAGATATTCGTACCACCATCAGGTATTTCAATCCCGGAACTGTCAAAGTTTATTTTACCTGTTGGATTTAGAACTATCTCGATCTCATCATAGATCGGTATTTCCTGAAATATTGTTTCAAGCTCATGATAACCGTTTGGTAATTTGCCAACTATTCTCAGATGAACATTGATCTTACAATTTGCTTTATAGATTGGCATTATTTTTTCCTTAGATCAATGATCTCAACTTTATCAGGTTTTGTAAATAAAAATTTCTCCGGAGCAATCTCTTGATTGATCAGAGAATTTGATAAATAATATGTCGTTTTATTATCATCAAGATCAAAACATGCTATTTCTACAGGAATGAATTCTTCATTAACTTTAACTTTAAGCTTGTTGATGAATCTTTCATTCCCTTCAGGTGATACAAAGTTTAAAACATAGAACTTCTTCTCTCCTTCCATTTTTTCGAAGAAATCTTTCATCTCATAGATGTCAGTAAATTCAAATATCAACTGACCTGGAAGAATAGTGTTGTCATTATCTTTTATGTTTTCTATCAGTACTTGAGCATTCTCTGAAGAATATCTCCAAACTGTCTTTCCATCTGAGAAAATAAAATCATTATCCAGTTCGACTCTAAAAATATCAATATCTTTCATATATAATTTGCCCGAAACTTTGCTTTCTTCCTCTGCAAGTTCCCATATTTGTACCTGAGTAAAATCAGCTTCAAAAGTTTTGATAGACCCAATTTTAGTCTTAATTCCAGACAGAATATCATCACCTGAAATTGAGAATAGACTTGAGAATAACGCCATGATAGCAATAGTATATATTATTTTTTTCATAAGAACACCCACTTTTTATAATTGACCTAAAATTAATGATTATAAGTACAAAGAGCAAAGAAAAATTAATTTCATAATGTTTAACAAGAGGAGATCTTACTATGTTCGTTTTTAAGGTTGGGACTTTTTCGCATAGTGCCTGATTAAAGAATTTCCGCTATATTCTATGTTAAAGACGCAATGAGTCGGAAGCCATCTCAGTAATAACTTCGTCTTCGAAATTATATAGTTTCACAAAGGTTTCAGATGAAGTCTCATCATTCTGAGGTGTTATAACAACAAAAGTTGTGCTTGCTCCTCTGGGATTATGATCAATCCAGGTACCACTATTGGCATAAATTGATTTTTCGACATGATAATTTTCAGAAGCAATCATTGTAGCTGCATGACTATGTCCAAAAACGACAATTCGCTTGAAGGAATTAGGATTCGAAAAGTACTGAATTTGTGCCTGGTAGTCGGTTTCGGCAGCATCTACTGCAAATGTAATTGCGTGATCTGCAGGTATGTTTATCTCGACATGGTTTTGCAACTGCCTATCTGTCCAAGTATCCTGAATTCCTTTATAGAGATTTACATCTATCCATTCTCCCGGGGTTGTTTGATATGGTAGCAAATCGTTTACTGAATAGTTTTCGGTAAATCCATCAATATTTGTTGTGATGATTTTTTCATCAAAACCTTCTTCTATAGTGAAAACATTTGCAGCCCATGCCCAAATACTCCAATATCTATATAAATTGGCTTGGCTTTCGTCGACAGAATCATTTGGTGTGATCGGAACAACGACACCTTCTCCGGTAGGGAGACCTTCAATTACATGTAGTGCTGTAATTCTTGTAAAAAAGTATCCGGGAGGTAATATTGAACCAGGAGCAATATCTTGATTGGAAAATGGATCAGGAGCACAGAAAAAATTGTATCGATGTCCATGTTCAATGGCTATTTCAGGATAGCCCTCAGGTGAGTATGTACCTAAACCTAAAACTTCATCCCTTGCCTGATTTATCCCGGGCAGAGTCAGTTCAATGTTTTCGGCCGTTATAGTTAGATCATGATTGCCGGGCACATAGGTGACCAATATTTTACCACCTTGAATTATACGATTAAAGGCATCGAAAACACCTTTATTACTTGCTGAAATACGTTGTACAAAATCGAGCTGGCCATTTCCGTTATAAGTATCAACAGTAGCAGGCACAAACCACTCATCCAGCATATCACCTGCAATAACAAGCTCTTTTACATTTTCAGAACCTTCAATCTTTTCCAACAAGTCTTCAAGCGGTTTCAGATTTTCTTTGTTCTCTGAATAAGCCAAGTCTGCGCCCATATGCATATCACTGATCACAACGATCATATTCCTTTCGGAAGTGCCATTATTAAATGCGTCTTTTACAAATGGGTTTTCAGATTCATTTTCACAGGATGTTATAATAAAAATTATTATTCCAAATAATCCCATCATTAATAATGAGCCAATGTTTTTATTCACTTTTATATTCATCTGTTTATATTCACCTTATGTTGAGTTATCGTATCTTTTATGACAAAGGAAATTAAATTAATGGAAGTTTCGCATCTGCTCTGCGGTAGATCAATTCCGCCGCGGTCTGTTTGCTGATAGCCCATAAAAGTTTATTCTGAACGATTTTGAAAAATTCGATCGTTTTCTCATCCCTGGGATTATAATCAATGCTTACGGTCGAAACAGCTAGGTTTTTATCAAACAAAAATGCCCTCCTTCTCAATTCTCTCTTTTAATACAGAGTTCATCTTTTCACGGAGTCTTATCAAATCGATTTTACGGTTATATATTTTTTCCAGATCGTATTTGATGTCACCGAGAATGTATATGTCAGGATCAGAAATCTCGACAGCAATGTCAATATCGCTGTCCGCACCTGATTCATTTCTGCCACACGAACCGAAAAGAGCAATTCTCAATAATTTGTACTTTACTTCATTCTCTTTTTTAAATTTTTTCAATATTTTAATCACAGAATTTGTTGTCCTGATCCTTATCTCCAATTACATTAAAGATACATAATATTTATAAAAATATCAATTTGCAAAAATTATTTTGTGAGTCAATAGAGTAGCAGTTCAATTTTTCCAAACGAATCCCATCACGTCAGCCCCAGCACCAACTCCGGAATGCACCTATTCCGAATTCAAAAGTGCTTGTTAAATATGAATATACAACTTCTTCAGCGAAATCACCTCGATGTTTGCTTGCATTGTCTTTATATTTAGATTTTATCATCTGATAAAAAAAAGACTCTTTGAAATTCTCAATGTCTATGCCTGTATTATTTTTTATCCAATCTTTTTTAGGTCGGAGGCAAACCCCGACCCTACGGCTAATTGAAAATCATCAATTAATCTATGTGCCGTTTTTTACTGAAAAGTTCCAAAATTATTCATATATTCATCTTAACAATTCATATTAAAGGAAAATCTATGGATCAAATTAAAAGACTAATCAATATCATGAAAGATCTCAGAGACAAAGAGCATGGTTGTCCTTGGGACTTAGAACAAACTCCTGATACACTTAAGAAATATATTCTAGAAGAAGCTTATGAAGTTTTAGAGGCAATTGAAGACAATGACAAAGAAGAACTTAAGAAAGAATTGGGTGACCTTCTATTGCAAATAGTATTTCAATCCCAAATTGCCGATGAAAATCAAGATTTCAACTTTGAAGATGTTGCTCAAAGTATATCTGACAAACTTGTAAGAAGGCATCCGCATATCTTTGGAGAGAAAAAGAAACTTACTCCTGATGAAGTTAAAAACAACTGGGAACTGATCAAAAAGGATAAAGAAGGTAAGAAAAGAATACTAGATGGTGTGCCGAAAAGTTACAATGCTTTGCTTAGATCATTAAGAATTCAAGACAAAGTTGCTTCTGTTGGTTTTGAATGGGAAAATTCAGCAGATATCATTGAAAAAATTAAAGAAGAAATAAACGAACTCGAAGAAGGGATAAAGAATAATGATATTCCGAACATTGAAGAAGAAATCGGTGATGTGATGTTTGTTATGGTAAACCTTGCAAAAAGATTGAATGTTAATCCTGAAGATGCCCTTCAGAAAGCTAATAATAAATTCATCGGCAGGTTCAACTATATTGAAGAAAAGGTTGAAGGCAATGGTGAAAAAATGCAGGATAAATCCTTGGAAGAACTGGATTTTTTCTGGGATGAAGCAAAATCTAAAGAAAAAAACGGGCTTCTCGATACAAATACATAGGTATTCACTCGAAGACCGTTAAAGAGAAAAAAGGAATATAAATGATCAAAATAACAAGCTCTAAGAATGAAAAGATAAAAGATCTTATCAAATTCAGAAATAAGAATGGAAAACTTTCGGAGAATCAAATTTTAATTGAGGGTAGCAGGGAACTTGAAAGAGCTTCGGCAGCTGATATAAAATTCATGGAAGCTTATTTTTGTACTGACCTTATAGATACTGATCAGAAAGAACTTTTAGCGGATGTTACTGCGAACTCTGAGAATTTATATCAAGTAGATAAATATATATTTGAGAAAATTGCATATAAAAATAATCCTTTCGGAATAATCGTAAAAGCCGAATTTATTCCAAGTAAACTTGAGGATATAGAAATTGCTGATAATTCATTGATCCTTGTGGCTGAATCTATTGAGAAACCTGGGAATCTTGGAGCATTGATGAGAACTGCTGATGGAGCTGGTATTGATACGATAATCCTTGCAAATAAGATCACTGACTATAGAAACCCGAATGTTATAAGAGCTTCTACGGGTACGATTTTCTCTAAGAAAATAATTGAAGCAACTTCAGCAGATGTTATAGAATTTCTAAAAAAGAATAATATCGATATTATTGCCGCTGATCCTTATGCTAAAAAAATGTATTACGATATCGATTATTCTAAAAAAGTTGCTGTTGTAGTTGGATCAGAAGCATTCGGTCTTTCTGACGAATTTAAAGACCATGCTGATACTTTAGTTAAGATCCCTATGGAAGGCTTTGCAGATTCACTGAACGTAAATCAAGCAGCAACAATAGTCCTTTACGAAGCTGTAAGGCAGAGAAAATAATTCGAACCTCTAACTTCTAACTTCAGACCTTTAACTTAAAATTTTCAACGTCGAAGAAGTCCCGATCCTGTCAGCACCTGCTGCTATAAATTTATCAACTGTTTCCCGATCTCTGATCCCACCTGAAGCTTTGATCTTGATCTGATCTTTAAAAGTTTCCTTGATCAATGTAATATGTTCAAGTTTTGCTCCTTCACCGACAAAACCGGTTGAAGTTTTTACAAAATCGATCCCATTTTCAATAAGTAAAGTTGTAATGTTAATAATTTCCTGAATGCTAAGCAATGAAGTTTCGATAATAACTTTCAATATTCTACTGCCACAAGCCTTTCGATAAGCTGCAAATTCTAAATTAAGCTGTTTCCAGTTTCCACTTTTTACAAGACTGTTATCAATAACAAGATCTATCTCATTTGCTCCATTATAAATAGCATCCTGTATCTCATAGAGTTTTACACTGAAAGAATTATACCCTAAAGGAAATCCTATTACAGTACAGAGTGAAAGAGCATTCGTGAAAATTATCTCTGAAGTTAGATTTACTAAAGATGGTGGTACAACTAAAGTAGGTAAATTGTTTTCCAAACATAATTTAACTGATTCCTCAATATTATCTTTCTTCAATCCCTGTTTAAGAATAGTATGCTCTAAATATAAATTCAACTGCATTTTGATCTCCTTGTTATAAATAAAAAAGGGTGAATAATAAATTCACCCTCTAAAATCTAACAAATTAATTTTATTTAAACAATAACGCTTTATAAGTTTTTGTGTAGTTGTTTGTCTTTAGTGTGTAATAATAAACACCCGAAGATAGCTGCGAATTATTATTATCATTAGCTTTCCAACTTATACTATGACTACCTGCTTTATAAAAGGAATTCATCAAAGTTTTGACCAAAGCCCCATTCGAATCAAATATCTTTAAAGTTACATTATCATCTTTCTGAAGGTCAAATCTTATAGTTGTCTCAGGATTGAACGGATTAGGATAATTATGATATAGTTTTGTAACCATAGGTATGTTTTGATCAATACCTGTAAAGTCTACAACCCAGGTCACACTGTCTTCGTTATATTTGTCACTTACAACTGCTTTTACTTCATACCTTCCATTTACAGCAAAATAATGTGAAAATGTATTTGTTCCTGAAGCGACCAGCTCATCATTCAGATACCAATTATATTGTAATTGAGCACTCCCAGTATCAATATCTTCAACAGTGATCGAAAATTCTTGATTTACAGCACAAGCACAATAAATATCGAATTGTTCAGGTAAATATTCAGTGATTTTAGGAGAAGAGTAATTGATGTCTCCAGTAATCTCAATATTATCAAATCCACCACCAAATGACCACACATTATAATCATTAAAGAAAATAGCAAGCCTTGTGCTGTTTGACGAAAGGGCTTCTTCAGGTAAGAGTATTGAAAAATTTGACCATAAAGAAGTATCTTCTAGCTTAGCTAATTCAATCCAATCTTCTTCAACAGATGTACGATACAATAATATTATATCTGACTGATAACCAGTATAATCTGAAATATTATTTAAAATATAATCAAAGCTTAATTTTACATTATTATAACCATTCAAATTAAATAATGGAGACAATGCATAATCATAAACATAAACTTCCTTTCCTGCTAGGTCTGAATTTGCAGCAACAAACTGAGTAGAATTACCTGAATAATCACAATCTACGGAACTGAACGAAACATCTGTTAAGTTCCAGCCACTAATATCATTTTTGAATATCCAGCCACCAGCCCCTGATTCAAAATTCTCTGAATAAGGCAATTGCATTGGTTCTGACGGCATTGATTGGATACGATCTGATAATATTTCACCTGTATAACTTCCACTGAATACCGCTGCTATCTCATAAGTATAAAGATTCCCATTTACAACATCTTCATCAACGTATTCATTTGTTGTAAGATTTGATACAACAACATCATTATTTCTATATATCGTATAACTCTCAAAATTTGTACTTTTATTGGTATTCCCTTCCCATAATAAAGCAACCTTCCCGTCATATCCAAAAGATTGAACATTAGAAGGTTTAAAAGTATTTTCATCAATCAAAATTGAAACAGTAGTCATAGCATCATTTATCATATTTATATGAGTTTTTGTACTATAATATTCCTTTCCCGTAAACTTATTTACAACCGATACGGAAATAACCTCACCCTCAAGAACATCTCCATCATCTTCCTCTAATATTTGGAAGTACAAATTAAAAGGCAATGAGTTATCTACATTACTAATCAAATCAGTAACATCTAATGTAAAGTCAATATATTTCTTATCTTCAGTGTTTCCACCCTGAGGATAAAATTCACCTCCTTGAAAATTCAACATGCTAAAATCATGATTACTTGAAGGCTGAAGATCATTTAAATTCTCAGATATACCTGCAAATACCTTCAATTTATTTCGCTGAGTATGTTTTAATTTTACCTTCATAATGAATTCGGGTGTGTAATCTGAAATTGCGTTAATGATATCAACTCTATTAAGATAAACTCCTCCATTAGCTTCTGATTCTGCAATAACCTTATACATCTGATATGCTTGACCGGAGTTTCCCCAAGATGTCCCCCAGCTGTTTGTTACTATTAGTGCCCCTATTTCCCAATCTCTCATATCAATCATAGAATCTGCGTTTAAATCTATATCGTTCGTGTATTTTCCATCACCATTATAATCAAATCTCACACTATCATCATAACCTACGTATGTCATAGCATGATTCATTACTGAACCCCATCTCGTAACTACTTTTTTACCTGCCTCATGAGTGCCTGCAGGTAATGTAGTCATAGTATAACCGGTTGCTCCGGTTGCAAAAACACCTATTCCACCTGTTTCAGAGCCATCAGAATGATTGTCTACCCAGTTTTTGAATTCTTCAAGACCTTCTGGTGTATCTATTGTAATATAAGAATGCTCAAGCACTCTGTTTGATAAACCATTTTCCCATTCTTCTATACCTGAGAGCCATCTGCTGTTTCCCCCATACGCAAAAGTTCCTCCATAGTCAGGAATATTGGGACACCCACCATCTATAATAATATCCCAACCGTCACCATACCACGAACCAATGTCACCTGAACCTTCATTTAGAAAGTTATAAGTGAAGTGTGTAGGGTATTGATTGTCAATTATATCGGATGAAAGTCCTCTTAATCTATTTATCTCATAAGTGAAAGTATACCCAACTCCAGCAGCTTGCGAGCAACTACCACCAACTTGATTGAATATAGGTCTAAAAAAAGGCAATAAAGAATTATCAACTCTAGAAGGTAATTCTTTATTCCCTTTCATATTTGGTCTAAATTCTTTGATCTTCGAAAGTTTTTCTTCACTAGGAATTGCAAATCCACCTGCCATCCATTTTTCCCCAGTAGGATCAGAATTTGTGTTTATCAATTCTGCAAATGATAAAATCGAATATAGTATTATTGTAATAAAGCTAATTTTCTTCATATCTATCCTAGTTTACTTAATTAATAATGTTTTCAAACTTCCTCGATAGTTACTCGATTCCATTCTAATAAAGTATAGTCCTGTTGCATGTTTAGTAGCATCCCATTGAACAGAATGTATACCTCTTTTAATATAAGAATTTAAGATTGTATCTACAAGTGAACCATTTTCATTATAAATATTTATTTTAACTTCGGAATCAGTATCCAAACTAAATGATATATCTGTAGTAGGATTGAAAGGATTTGGATAATTGCCTATCAAGTTAGTAGTTGACGGTAAGGTTTGATCACTAATACTAGTATTGTTGCCTACAACATAAACATCATCAATTGACCAACCATCAACATTATATAAATTTCCATCTATTGTCCAAGATACATATACAGGATTAGGAAATTCAGTAATAAAAAGTCTGATTTCTTCCGGACCAATATTTCTTGCATCAGCTTCATGATAAAATTCAGTAGTTGTCCAATCAAACATATTTGAACTGATTTCAACACTTATGGATAAACCCGATTCATATGCATCATACATATGCTTAAATCTAACTTCCAGTGTGTCTACATCTGTTGTTGATAAAGGTGGAGTGATATACCTTGCAGTTGCAGAATCTACCTCTTCATAAGTTGTAAATAGTTCTGGTTTAGCACCTCCGGCTGTATTTGCATACTTACTTGTCCATCTTCCATTACAATTCTTAGTCAATTGAGTCCAACCTGTTCTGTCTACAAAATCTTCTTCAAAAGGTAATGATTTAGGTGTATCATAGTTTACAGTAAAAGTATCTGTTGGTTGCGATTCCCCAGTTTGATCTCCGGTATAAAATGCAGTAATTTTATATGTGTATATATTACCTTGAACAACGTTCATATCAAAATAGGTTAATTCAGTAGTTGTAGTTAACTCCGCACCATCTTTATAGATAACATAGTGATCTACTGTCAAGCCATCTTGAGGTACGGGTGGAAGCCAGTTTAATTCTATTTTGCCACTCCCTGTACTAGCAACAAATTGAAGAGGGAGATTAACGCTCATACCATATTTGAATGTAATAGTTTCTCCTGCAATACCGATATCGAATATATTTATTTCTCCTTCTAAGCCACTGTATAAGAATGGTGTGGGATTTGAATTTGAGTTAAACTCAGTTCTACCTAGGTCTGCACTGAACTGGGCATTCGAAAGATTCCCGGTAATAGAGTCAGTACCATTTGGTCTATATACATAAACTTCATCAGGAGGACCATCCGCATTTCCGTCGTAAGAAGAATTAATACGGTAAATTAAAATTCCATCATCTGATCCTGGTAAACTTGTTTCATAAAGTCCTTCCTGTTTACGATACTCAACAATAAAAAATTCATTGAATGAATTAGGAGAATTTATTCTAAATACATTATTTTCAGGATTTGAAAGAGGATTTAAAGTATATTCCCCGACTTCACTTATAATTGGAATGTCCGATATCCAGTCTCCATACTTATATTTCATATAGGCACCCATGTACTGCGGTGGATTTCCTGTGTTATTCATTACATCCCATGCTCCAACTGCATCAGGTGCTGTATTGTCATAATAGTGGTATAGATCGGGTGAACCTAATGAATGGAAAAATTCATGACAAATAACTCCGGTATGAAAATAAGTTGAACTACCAGTCATATCAAAGTTATAATCACCTACGGTTTTACCGTTAATTTGTACAGTTCTTGTATATAGTGACCATCTGTGAGGCCAGAGCAGTGATGCCCAAGCACCAGGTTGACCACTTATAAGGAAAACAACATTATCAACATAACCGTCCCCGTTTCCATCAACAGGAAGTTTGGCTGGAATCTCACTTTCAATGGCGTTTACTGCCCTTTCTAAAAGAGTATGCTCTCTACTAGTTCTCTCAGATCCATCATCCCCACCTTCATAACCATCAGGATTTGTGGTCGCATTATATGGTTGGAAGTAACCTCTGTTGTATGTATCTTGGTATGAAAGGTTGTATGTGTAATCAATTGTTTCCGGATAGTATGTTGAGTTAACATTCAGAGTATCATATGAAACTTCTTTGAAATAATGTTTCAATGATGGACCTTCTGATTTGTTAAACACATTATCGTAGAAAGATCTTGGTTGACCGAATCCTACTTGTTCTGTCTCATCTGCAAAACGAATAAAAATAACAATATTTTCAATTGTTCCAGAAGTTGGAGCATCTTTTCCTTTTGGATAGTCATTAAAAATTTCAACTCTTTTCTGATAAAGTTCCTTTGATATTACAGCTCTTTTTTTCAAACCTGTTGCTTCAGGATCAACAGTACCAGCAATGTATTCTCCCGGTATAACTTCACCATTGGACTCTACACCATAATAATACCAACCATCGTCTCCTTGGATAATAGAGTAATCGTTATCATCATGCAATCTATTGAAAAATTCATCTCCTGATGCAAAACAATTGATTTTGGTTCCATTGGGTTGAACAATTTCCATTGGAATATTTTTTAAGTAAGCTGAGAATACTTGTGATGCTATTACCAGCAGTATTAAGAAAAATTTGTTCAAAGACATAGTTTCTCCGTTTTTTTTAACATTTTCAAGAATGAATATAGTGTATTCTATATCTTTTTCCAAGAATTAATATCATAAAACTTAAAGCGTGCATGTATGAGGATGAC
This sequence comes from Candidatus Delongbacteria bacterium, assembly GCA_027858795.1. The sequence goes on from JAQICF010000145.1 coordinate 15,903, forward strand.
TATAAAAACATTGTTAAAACTCTTTAGTTAATTTATTGCTTTTTACTCTAAAAAAATTTAATATCTATAGTAGTAGTTTAATTTATAAATATTGTTTTAGGTAATGTAAATGTTAATAAGAAAACCGGCAGTCGAAGGATCTTTTTATCCAAGTGATAAAAATGAAGTCACAGAGATGATCAAATCTTTTGATCTACAGGTTAAATTATCTTATGAAACGATAATTTCTAGACCAAAGATATTGATAAGTCCGCATGCGGGATTATTTTTCTCTGGTCTAACTGCGAACTATGGCTATAAACTTGTATCAAATTATCAATATGACAGAGTTGTAATATTTGCACCATCTCACAGAGTATATTTCGAGGGTATGAGTGCTGCAAAGTATGATAGTTACTCGGTCAACGGCAAGAATATTACCATTGATACTGAATTCACTGATACAATATCTAAAATATTCAATTTAGAATTTATTGAACAAGCACATAGGGATGAACATAGTGCGGAAATTCAATTCCCATTTATTAACCATTATTTTCCTGGTTTAAAAATTTCCACATTTGTATATGCAGGATATGAATCACACAAATTATCTAAAGTAATAAACTATATTCTTTCAGAGTACAAAGATACATTGATCGTTATTTCTTCGGATCTAAGTCACTTTCATCCTTATGATATTTGCAGGGAAATGGATGAAAAATTAATTGAATTTGTCGTTGAACTGGATCAAAATAAAGTTTCTCAAGGTGAAGCATGTGGTATGATCGGCATTAAAGCTGCTGTTGAAAGCTCAATTATTTATGATCTTACAGCTAAAGTACTGGATTATAGGAATTCAGGCGATATAATCCCTGATAAAGATAGTGTCGTAGGCTATACAAGTATAGCTTTCTATTAAACTAAAGAATAGTACACAAGTATCGTATTTTATTAAATTAAATTTATGGATAGAACATGAAATTAAATAAGAGAAAAATAGCTGAAATATTCGGTGTGATTATTATTACATTTGGTGCATTAATTCTGATTGGGCTTTTATCGACATCATCAACTGGAAAATTTGGTAAGATCGTACAATTTATTTACTCTATGTCATTTGGCAATATAATTAGCTTTATAATCCCAATATATTTATTTACAGAAGGATTTCTGATCTTTAAAGAAAAATCTATCTTTTTACAACTTAAGTCATTCTTGGTTTTCTTGATTTTTGGCATAATATCATCATCTACTGTCGGTCTTTACCAATTCGGTGAAAATAATAAGTTTTTTGTAGATAGAATAAACGACCATGGAGACTTGCTAGGGAGTATTGGTTTTTATTCTAGTAGATTTTTAAATAAGATGTTCGGACTTCTTGGTAGTTATACATTTCTATCTGGAATTACTTTGATATTGTTAATGTATATTTTTGATTTCAGGATTATGAAGATGCTTAAAGCATTATCTTCTCCTTTTAAGATCAGTTTTAATTTTTTAGTTAATGGCTATAGAAATATTCGAAAGAATATGATCAAGAAAAAATTAGAAAAAGAAATGAAAGATAAACATGTTGAGATCCAAAATATCGTAGAAGAACCTGAAATTGAGATCGAAAAAACTGTTGATGACAATCCATTAGAAATTACGACAGCGGGAACTAGCTCAGAAGAACATGAAGCTGATGGAAAAGAACCAAAACCTATTGATCTTGAAAAGGTGAAAGATATTAAGATCGAAGAAGCTGTTATCGAAAAGGAAGTGGATTTTAAGAATAAAAAGGTAAAAAAATATAAATATGATCCACCGAGTATTGACCTGTTAAACGAGTCGAAGGTTAAAATAAATATAATAGAAAACGAAGAAAAACTTAGAGAAAATGCAGCTACTTTGATAAGTAAATTAAAAGAATTTTCGTTAGAAGCTGAAGTTGTACAGATCAACCCCGGTCCTGTAATAACTCAGTATGAAATCAAATTAGCAAGTGGCGTTAAAGTTGCGAAAGTCTCTTCCTTGGAAAAAGACCTTGCAATGGCACTCAGTGCTAAAAACATAAGGATAGTTGCCCCTATACCGGGTAAAAATACAGTTGGAATTGAAATACCAAATTCTAACCCATCAATAGTTTATTTAAAATCTATCATTAATTCAGAGAAATTTATCAATCACAAATCAAAACTTGCAATAGCACTTGGAAAAATGATCTCAGGTGAAAACTATATTCTTGACCTAGCTAAAACACCACATCTTTTAATCGCAGGTTCGACAGGCTCAGGTAAATCTGTTTGTATCAACGGCTTAATAATGTCTATTCTTTACAGAGCAACACCTGAAGAAGTTCAATTTTGTATGATTGATCCTAAGAGAGTTGAATTATCAATTTATTCCAGCCTATTACAACATCATCTTTTGAGAATTGATGGAATTGACGATCCGGTGGTAACAAATCCTGAAGATGCTGTCAGATTATTGGAAGCATTAGTTCAAGAAATGGAAAGTAGATATCAAATATTGCAACAATCAGGTACAAGGAACCTGGAAGAATATAATGATATGGTAAACTCCGGAGAACTAAAGATCAATGAAATATCCAAAGACAAAGCACCATTCAAAAAAATGCCATATATCGTATGTATCATGGATGAGTATGGTGATCTGATGATGACTTCTGGAAAAGCTGTTGAAGATCCAATTTGTCGTTTGGCACAAATGGCAAGAGCGATTGGTATTCACATGGTCCTAGCCACTCAAAGACCTTCTGTAAAAGTAGTTACCGGTGCAATAAAAGCAAATTTTCCTACAAGGATTGCATTTAGGGTTATGAGTCAGATCGATTCAAGAACGATCCTGGATGGTAAAGGTGCGGAATCTTTATTAGGAAGAGGAGATATGTTGTTAGTTCCTCCTGGAGAATCTAATCTTGTCAGAATTCAAAATGCTTTAGTTGAAACAAATGAAACAAACAAAGTTGTAAAACATATTGCAAATCAACCAAGCGATTTTGATAAAATTAAGATAAAAGCAAATCCGTCAGCAGCTCAAATAGCTATGGAGAGTGGTTTAGCAGGAGTTGGTGGCTCTGATGATGATAAATATGAGGATGCAAAAAGAATGGTTGTCTCTTCAGGAATGGCATCTGTATCAATGTTGCAAAGAGGATTATCAGTTGGTTATGCCAGAGCAGGTAAGTTAATTGACCAACTTGAAAGGAACGGAGTGATCGGGCCACATCAAGGATCTAAACCTAGAGATGTATTGATAAATACGCTTGATGATTAGTATTAGTTAATCCGTCAACATAATCATCAAAATAGTCTCTATACAACCTAGAAGTACAGGAGAAAAAAACGACATATGGCGTATATCCGTTTTGATTAGGCATAAATCAGAAATAAATACGACATTCGTATATCCGTTTCAATTAGGCACGAACTGAAAATAAATACGACATATGTCGTATTTTCAGACGTTAGCTTACATAAATTTTAAATTAAAGGAGGACACATGAGCGCAGATGTTTACAAGAAAGCAAGAGATCGTAGAATTTTCATGAAAGCAAACTACGATGATTGGCATTCATTGACA
>JAQICF010000168.1 GCA_027858795.1 Candidatus Delongbacteria bacterium
AGATCGCTTAGCGGTCTAATATATACTCCATCCCCTATTGATCCTGCATATAGATTACCATCATATATCTCAAGTGAAGCAATATAAGTGTTTGTAAGTCCTGAATTGAATTCTTTCCAGGTAAGACCATCATCCATTGAATAAAAGACTCCGAGTGGTTTAGAACATGCTATCAAAGTACCGTTATAATCTAAGATATTCCTTACATAAAGTGAATCGTTGAGTCCCACATTTCTCGCGGACCAATTAAGACCTTTGTCAGAGGAAACATAAACTCCTGCATTCCCTGTACCTGCAAATAAAAGTGAATCTTTCTGTAGCAAAGTTTCTATCCAGTCAGTAGGCAAACCATTATTCCTTGGAGACCAGCTTGAAGCATAATCATCTGAGTAGAAGACTCCCCCATTCCCTGTTCCTACGAACATCTCAGGATCTCCACCGATAATACTTTTAACATAACCTGTGGTTAAACCATTATTTCTTGCAGACCATGAAGAAGTTCCATCGTCAGTAAAGTAAACTCCTGCTTCTCCTGTACCTGCAAAAACTTCACCTTTCAATCTGTCAGAAATGTGAATAGCCTGGATCCATAGACTATTGATGCCATTATCAGCATTAGAATATGTTTCTCCATAATCCTGAGATATGAATAATCCCAGCATATCAGTACCAAGTAAAACTGAACGACCGACTGAAGTGATAGATCTTATCTCAACAGTTCCGACTGATTTTTGTATCCATGAATTACCTTCATCGAATGTATTGAATAAATTACTACCGTGAGTACATGCAATGACCTTGCTTTCAAGAGAATCCTGTGGATTTGTTATCAGCGGCATGACAGCTTCAAGTGATCCTACATAAGCTCCTTTTACAAGCCCTGTCGAAGAATTAGTCCAACTGTTTCCATAGTTGTCGGACCTGTAAATATCTCCGTTGTCAAAGCCTACGAATAATGAATTTCCGTTCTTCTCCATTGCCCATATTGAAGTGCTTGGCAGTCCTGAATTCCTTGCAGTCCATGTAGAACCGTTATCATTGGAACGATAGACCCCGTTTCCCCAGAATGCACTGTAAATATATCCGTTAAGACTAACCATCTCTTTGGAATGACCGTAGGAAAGACCCAGATTAGTCCAGTTACCACCTGCGTTCGTTGATCTGAAATGTCCGCTGAAAGTTGATATTATAACAAGATCATTTTCAACGAACACTGTTAATATCCCCATATCAGTCAGACCATTATTATTTGTTTGCCAAGTATCCCCGTTATCATCAGAAACAAGCATACCGTCACCATATGTTGCTGCAAAGATTCTTGAACCGTTATTTTCCATAAAATAGATATACTTTGCTCCGGGTGTATAAACATTCTGCCAAGAATCACCGTTATCAGTTGATCTAAAAACACCCCTTGTATAAGTACCTGCAAAAACAGTATTACCCATAACTGTCATTGATTTCACATAGAAATCTCTGAGACCATTAAAAACACCTTCCCAGGTCTCTCCATTATCATAAGAACGATATACACCTTCATCTGTACCTGTAAAAAGAATACTGTCTTTGTAAACGATAACTTTGACATCTGAACTTAGAAGTCCATTGTTTTTACCTATCCAGCTATATCCATTGTCGAAAGAACCGTGAATACCTCCACCACCGAGAGTAACGAACATATCCGTACCGTTTGAAGCGAAACTTCGAACTTTCCCACCAATAGGACCATTAGTCTTAGTCCATTGAGCAGATAGAACCAGAAGAGAAGTTAGCATTATTAGCATTATTTTTTTCATATTTCCTGCACTCCTGTCAAATAATTCCGTAGGGGTCGCAGATCTGCGACCCTTACAACAATCATCATCAATTGCTTTTCATCAGCTCTTCAAGATAGAATTTCTCTATCCCGAAAGTCTTTTTCAGCGCAATTAATCTCTTCAGAATTTCATCTTTATCGATTTTCTTAGACGTTTTTACAGCTGATATCATTAAATTCTTATGTGTGTGCTCATCAGATATATATTCAAATATTTTTGTCTTGTATCCATAAGCTTCAAGAATCAATCCTCTCATAGAATCAGTAATCATTTCAGCCATACGTTCTTCAAGTATTCCATGCTTGGTTATTTCTTTTAACACACCAGTTACGTGCAATTGTTTTCTTATCTGTTTATGACAACACGGTGAAACAACGATAACTTCTGCACCTGCGGAAATTCCTTTGAATATGGCGTCATCTGTAGCTGTATCGCAAGCATGAAGAGCTATCAAAATATCACAGTTTAAAACTGTCTGACTTTCTATAGATCCCTGAACGAACTGAAGATTTTTATAACCACATTCTGAAGCTATATTAGTACATTTTCCTACAAGATCTTCCCTAAGTTCTATACCTGTAACACTTACATTTTTTTTAAGTTCATTGATAAGGTAATCATATACAGCAAATGTTAAATATCCTTTTCCAGAACCCATATCGACTATATTTATACTATCTTGCTTAATGACTTCCGAACCTTCAATTAGATCATCAATAGTCTCAACGAACCTGTTTATCTGCCTAAATTTTCCACTCATTCCATCACTGACTCTCCCATTCTTCACTATACCGAGTCTTTCAAGATAAACATTATTTTCGACCTTGATCATTTTGATCTTTTTTAAATTATGCTCCAATGAAAAATCACAACCTGCGTGAGCCGGTTTTAATTTCTTGAATAATATTTTTCCCTTCTTTGTTCTTCTGAAAGAAAGATCGTTCTCAGTTGTAAAAATGACACAATCGGTAAATGAGTTTTCAAAAAGTTCAGCAATAAAAAAAATACTCTCTTCAATATTTAAGTTTTTAGTGATCGTTTTGTTCTTGTATGTATAAAGGAACGACAGTGCCGGTTCATTTTTGATCTCGATCGTTCTGACAGTTATCTTATTCAGATCGCCGGTTTTATTGTCGGGTGAAGATAAAATCAGTCGAACCAGAGAATTACTTTCAAGTGTTAGTTTTAATTCCTTTGTAAAATTATCAAGCTCATTCATATTATTTTATTCCACTTTTATTTAGATATAAAACTATGCTCTTTTTAGTATAAAATCAATGAAATAAATCAATTGTGTCACTTAAATTTATAAATTTTCATACAATATATTTCGTATCATTCAACTTGACATTTAGCTTTAATTTTTATTATCTTTTCTAAAAATAAATTAGTAGGAAATATCATGAAAGACTTTTTTACAAAAACATTCTACAACAATACTATCGAAGACTGGTTTTATTCTTTTCTGTTCCTGATAGGAGGATTTATCCTGTCAAAGATAATCTACTGGTTATTCAAAACTGTTATTAAAAAACTTACTTCGAAAACTAAGACTAAATTAGACGATATACTTATCAACGTAATTGAAAAACCAATATTATATGCCATGATCATTGCTGGAGCTTGGTTGGGATTCGAAAGACTGACTTTTACTCCAAGTATTGATATTTTCTTTAACCATGCATTTACCTTTATATTAATTTTCAATATAACCTGGTTGATCGTAAGAGCTGTTGAAGCTGTGTTCGCTGAACTTATTATTCCTTTCACAGAAAAATCAGAGAATACATTCGATGATCAGGTAGTTCCTATTGTAAGAAAATCTATCAAAGCTCTTTTGTGGTCATTGGGAATTATCGTCGGTCTTGATAATGCAGGATTTGATATAATGGCTTTAATCGCAGGTCTTGGTATCGGTGGACTAGCATTAGCTTTAGCTGCTCAAGACACCGTAAAGAATATCTTCGGTGGTATTATGATCTTTCTAGATAAACCTTTCAGACTTGGAGATAGGATAATAATCAGCGGTCATGATGGATTTGTTACAGAAGTTGGTATCAGGAGTACACGTATTAAAACTCTTATGGGAAGGATAATAACCGTACCTAACGCCAATTTCTCTGAATCAAGTATTGAAAATATTTCCATAGAACCTGCAAGGAAAGTATTAGTAAATCTTGGTCTTACATATGATACTACACCCGATAAAATGGAATTGGCAATAAAACTTCTTGGAGAACTTGTAGATGCTAATCAAGACACTTTGACTAATGACAGAATAATTTCATTCAACAACTGGGGTGATTTCAATCTCGGAATTTTATTTATATATTATATCAGAAAAGAGGCTGATATTTTGGCTACTCAGTCTAAGATAAATCTTCAAGTATTAAAGCAGTTCAATGAGAACGGACTGGAATTTGCATTCCCTACCCAGACAATATATAAGAAGGAATTGACATAAAGGTTAAGTTTTCGAATTCTCCATTTCTTGAATCCTAAGACGAAAACATTGTTTCGGTGTCTCAAATAATAATTTTTTGAAAGCATCAATAGCTTTATTTTTGTAATCATTGCTTTTAGTTAGATTCCAAAGCTCAAAGTAAATTGAAGCAATGTCTTCTTTTCCAAGATCTTTGTTGTCTAGAAGTAATTTCATGCCTTCAAGGTTGTTTTTCAATTTACAATTTAAAATATTAGCTCTCAAAACCATATCTTTTCTGCCTGTTTCTATAGCTGTTTTTAATGCTTCTACGTTCAATATTTTAGCTTCCTTTTTTCTACCTGTATCAAACAACATTTCAGCTTTGTTCGTATAAAATGAACACAAATAGTATTTCATTCCATGCTCCCTACCTATCTCAATAGCTTTATTGTAATATTCTACAGACTTAGAATAATCTTTTTTATTCAAATAAATATTTCCCAAATTTCCGGTAGTGATACAAATTTGCCTTTTATAATCAAGTTTAGTAGCAATGTTTAACGATTCCAGATAACATTCCATCGCTTCTTTATATTCTCCCTTATCAGCGTAAATCACTCCCATATTGCTGATTATAGAGCAGTAGCTTCTTTTATCACCAAGTTCTTTTTTAATATTCAAAGCACTCTGATAGAACCCGATAGCTTTATCTAAATCTCCTAAAGAAGAATAAACTATACCAATGTTACCTACTGTTGCACTAAGGGCTCTCTTATCTCCTAATTCTTCAAAGATAGTCATAGATCTCTTGTAGAATTCGATAGCTTTGTTGTAATCCATCTGATAATAATATACAATTCCAATATTTGAAATGGCACGGCAAATTAAAGCTTTATCTTCTAACTTTTCACTTATTTTAAGTTGCTTTTTATAACATTTCATTGCTTCAGAATGATTACCTTTAGAGTGAAATACGCCACCCATGTTACCAAATGTGGTGCTAACTCCTTTTTTATCATCAATCTCTTGTTTTATCTTAAGAGATTTTTTATAATTTTTTATAGCCTCATCATAGTTACCGGTATTAACGAGAAGGGCACCAATAGCATTGAAAGTTCCTGCGATACCATTCTTATAATCCAATTTCGTTGCAATCTTTAAGGCTTTATCAAATAATACTTTAGCTTCTTTAGTCTTCGCTTTAACATTTAATAAATATCCCAGACTAATCATTGAATCAACCTTAAGCGTTTGATCATCAGTTTTATCAGCCAATTTCAAAGCTTTCTGGTAAATATTTAATGCGTCATCCCATTTGCCCGTCAATTCAATTATTTCGCCTTTTTCAAGCAAGATACGAACTGTTTTATCGACCTGATCCTTACCTAAGTATTGCAACAATTTATCATAAAGATGTATGGCTTTTTCATTCTGAAAATTATCCCGGGCTTGATTCCCTGATTTTTCGAAGTAATCAACTGCTTTATCTTTATTTTCAGCCTTATCATAATGATTTGCCAGAATTTCATAATATTCTGATAGAATATTATCGTAAAGTTCCTCTGTTATATTACCGGCCAGATTGTGAAGTTTTCTTAAACTGTCCTTGAGCTGTATTTCGTAAACTGTATCTCTTATAAGTGCGTGTTTGAAGATATAGTTCAGCTCGGAGATATTCTCCCAGATCTGTTCTCTTGTTCCTTCAGCAATCTCAGAATTAAGTATCCCGGATTCTCCGGTGTAATTAATATTTAACATTTTTGTTAAAACATTCAGTGCAAACTCTCTACCTAATACAGAGGCAGTCTTCACAGTTTTTTTCATTTTTGATGATAATCTATCAATACGGGCAATAATTATCTGACTTATGCCATTAGGAATAGTTCGTGAAACTGCACTAAGATTATATTCGTTATCCAGAAAGTCATTCTCGGAGAGGAATAAAACCAGTTGTTCAACAAAAAATGGATTTCCACCACTTTTATCCCAAATAAAATCTAAGGTACTTTCTGGCATTGATAAAACATTCAACTTGTCAATTATTAACTTATTCATCATACTCTTATTAATTGTTTCTAACCTCATTCTTTGGACTTCACATTCATTCTCAATAGACTTAAACAGATCAAATTCTGTTCCATCATCATTCATTCTGCATAAAGCCAAGATTACTATCGGGAATTTTTTTATATTCCTAACAATAACTTCGAGTATTGCGAGACTATCAGAATCTATCCAATGAACATCTTCAAATATTAGAATTATCGGGCGTATCAGACTTTGTGCTAAAAAAAAGTTTTTTACAGAATATAGAGTATTTTCATATCGACTTCTAGGATCAAGTTGAGTAAAAAATGAATTTTCCCATTCTAACCCTATCAGTGCTCCGAGAACTGTTTCAGTACGCTGGAGTTCTTTTTTTGTTTGATTATTCTTAGTGTTATCGACCAGATTTTTATACACTTTCTTGAAAACAAGTTTATTTTCTTCTTTAGTTTTTGAAGGTGATTGTTCAAAATAATGCTTAAAGAAATATTCAAAAGGGTTGAATGATCTTTTTAATATTTCATCACATGGTAGAAGAAATGAATTACAATTCTGCACTGATAGTGCAAAATCGGAGATCAAACGGGATTTTCCAATTCCTGCAGGACCGTCAATATATACAATTCCACCAAATTTATTATCAAATATAGGTTTTATGAATTCATTTAATTTTTTCAGTTCTTTTACTCGGCCAACTAAGCTTCCTGAGTAAGAGATCTGTTGTTTAATTGTGTTCTTACTTTTCAAGTTATAGACTTCAATTTTGTCACTAAAACCTTTGAATTCAGTTTCTCCTTTAGATTCAAAAACATAATGTTCATTCAAATTATCTGCTAGTTTTGATCCAGTTAGAATTTCAGACCAATCTGCTTTCATCATCAATCTTGCAGATAAATTAACAACACTGCCCAAAGCAGTATATTCTCTGCGTAATTTAGAACCTACAATACCACAATACGCAATACCTCTAGAAATACCTGCTCTGAATTTAAAATTGGGTATATTTCGTAAACTCAATGTAAAATCCAAAGCTCTCTGATAGAGCTTTTCTCTGCCTGAAGGAGCACCGAAGATGATAAGCATAACCCCGCCTTTATCTCCAAAATCTATTTTGTTAAAATAACCACCGTAAGAATGAGTTTTTCTGATAACATTCTTGATCGATTCGATATATTCGCCTTCTTCTGCAAAGCTGATAAAAACCGAAACGATTTCTCTAAATTCACCGCGCTCTTTCAACTCTAGTACCGAGAATGGAATAAATTCTTTTTCAATATCGTCAGTAATATTATGATTATTCTTTTGTTTTAGCTGTGAAATCTCAAGACTGGTTGGAATTAACAAAAACCATTTTTTACCTACGGGTTTTTTCTCCAAATCAGCATCAAATTTTGAAATAAATCGATCATCAGCGATTATCTGCATTTTATCTGCATGATGTTCAGATGTTGCACATGCATCAATAGCTTCACCTCTAAAATAAAAGGTTTTCTGAACTTCAGCTTCAATAATACCATATTCTACTTCACCGAAAGAAAGTCCTATTTTGACTGCAAGATCGAATTCACCGAATTTTGTTATCACTTTACCTGATTCAGTGAAGATATTATGAATATCATAAGCTGCTTTTAACGGATATTCCGCTTTGTCAGTCTCAAATACAGCAGTGAAAGCATCACCTGCGAAAGAAGTTACAAAACCACCGTTCAGATCAATAGCTTCAATAGAAGGAGTAAATATATTATTAATGATATTTGATAGTATTTCAGCACCTTCTTTTCCATGAGTCATCAAAGCCTGTGTCATTGAAGTAAAACCTGAAATATCAATGAATATTGAATAAGCTTGAAAATTGCCTGAAAGTTCATTTGAGAGAGCTTTTTTGGCTATGAAGCTTGGAATAAAATTTTTCATTATTGATCCTCAAATCATCTTGATTAATTTTAAATTATTGATAAATTTTAATATAATAAACGATATGCCAATTCGCAATGATTTGGAAAAGCATTTTTCATCGAATTAATTTTTTTATAATTTGCACCTCACAAATATTAAGTCTATCTTCAATATTAAATAACCCAGGACTAACAATTCATGAAATACAACAGGAAAAAATATACATCACTATGGTATGAAAAAGGTGTAGTAAAAATAATCGACCAAACCATATTACCCGAAGAATTCAGAATAATTGATCTCAGATCCAGTGATGATATTATTGATGCTATTAAAACCATGAAAGTACGTGGAGCTCCCTTGATCGGTGTTGCAGGCGCTTATGGTGTTTATTTTGCGTTTAAAGAATATGGTGAAGATCACGAAAGATTAAACAATAAGATCTCTGCACTGAAGAATGCCCGTCCAACTGCTGTGAATTTGCAATTCGCCGTTGATTTAATCTATGATCACGCATTGAACACAAACTGTGAAAGTCCTGAAGAAGATGCTTTGGAAAAAGCAAAAGAACTATTTGAAAGTGAGATCAAAGCATGTAAAAGAATTGGGGAGCATGGTTATTCTATCCTTAATAAACTTGTCGTGAAGGACTACATTAATTTACTGACACATTGTAATGCAGGTTGGTTAGCAACTGTAGATTACGGAACTGCTTCCGCACCTGTATTTGAAGCTGCGTACCGTGGATTGGATATTCATGTCTGGGTAGATGAGACAAGACCAAGGAATCAGGGTGGAAAACTCACAGCATGGGAATATTTTCATGAGGACATACCTCATACAGTTATAACTGATAATGCCGGTGGACATTTGATGCAGAACGGAGAAGTTGATATCGTTATAACCGGTGCAGACAGAATTGCTTCCAACGGAGATTCAGCTAATAAAATAGGAACATATTTGAAAGCACTCGCAGCTTATGATAATAATATACCTTTTTACATAGCTGCACCTATCTCTACTATAGATTTCAATACCAGCTCAGGCAAAGATATACCTATAGAGATTCGCCATGAAAATGAGATAAAATATTCCGGCAACACACCTTTAATACATACTAAATCACCTGCAATTAATCATGGTTTTGATATTACACCTGCAAGATTGATAACGGGATATATTACAGAGAAAGGAATATTTACAGCGAAACAACTTAAGGATTTGAAAAATGCCTAAAGCAAAATTACCTACACCTAAGAAAGGAATAATATATAATTCTGTTGAAACAGAATTGGGATGGATTGCTTTTGCAGTTTCACATAAAGGACTTTTGAAGACTAAATTCATGTTTGAAAATAAGCAAATGTCGTATGAATCCATTTTAAGTGAATTACCCGATATTACTTTTGACAAAAATGATATTCTGAGTAAATGGAAGAAGTTCTTTATAAAATATTTTAAAGGGCAAGTCAAAGAAGTAAGCTGTGTACCAATTGATAATAAAAACTGGTCAACATTTCAAAAAAAGGTTTATTCAAAAACTATTAAGGTACCATTCGGAAAAAAATTTACTTACGGGCATATTGCTGTTTTGATAAATAATCCTAAAGCTTCAAGAGCAATTGGTCTGGCAATGAAAAACAATCCTGTAGCTCCCATAGTACCTTGTCACAGGGTAGTTGGAGCTAATAATGTTCATTGTGGATTCTCTGCAAATGGAGGAATTGATCTAAAATTAAAAATGCTTGAGATCGAGAGAAAAAATTTATAATCCGTTCATCGAGTGATTACGAAGTAATTATATCGAGATGACGGCCTATTTCAGATAAATCATTTTACCTGTTTGAATTTCTTGCCCTACTTCTAATCTATAAAAATACACACCACTATCAATATTAAATGCATTGAAAACTACTTTATGATCTCCCCTGTTCTGTTTTGCGTTAACAAGTTCTGAGATAAACTCACCTTTTATATTGAAAATAGACAACTTTACTTCAGAAGATATATTAAGGCTATAATCGATAATTGTACTTCCATTAAATGGATTTGGATAATTCCCATATAATTCTGTTTTCGAAGGAATATTCACTTGCTCTATACCTGTAATCACTCCCGGAATTTTAACGATATCTATCCACGCAGCATCCATACCTGAAGAATTTACACCCCATTTATAATAGTCCCATTCAATTATATGTTTTCCTGCCTTCACAGGATATTCAAAAAATGACCAGTCAACTTCACCGTCACACTTATGATCTGCAAAGTCTATCCATGATCCATCTAAAAGTATCTCAAATCCGTCACTTAGAGTTTCCGAAGATATCTTATACGCAAATGCTAATGTATCATCAATTGAAGATTCAAAAGTTGTTCTGAGCAATGTGTATGTTACTGCATTGAGAGAATCTCCGTTTTCAATAACACCAGATCTGGCTGAACCTGTTCCATTAAAAATTATATCACTGTCAATAAACCAATCTGCATCTCCTTCATGGAACCATTGATCGTAAAGGTCTCCAGTTTCAAAGTCAATAACATTAGCTCCTGTAGGATATACCATTACATCAAATGAATCAATTACGGTTTCTGAAGATGTTGTAGCCTTAATTTTTATTTTTGAAATACCTGTATTTGTACCCTTACTCAAGGTAAGCTCAGAATTGATCAAATTAGCATCAATGATCGTTTCATCGGAGACTGACAGCAACTCATAGCTGATAACTGATGAATCAACTGCTATAAAATTTTCACTGATATCAATTATTGATTTTGAGCCATCTAAAAATATATTTGAAGCTTTCTTTACCTGCTGTAAATTCCCAAATCCGTTAAGAGCTTTACGTATTTCAACTCTTATAGAATCCTCTGTTATATATCCTTGATGGGAAAAAGTTACTTTCGAATCTTGACCAATAATAATTAATTGAGGTGTTCCGAAAGATGGTGCGAACATAGACATTTCTTTTCCCAATTCGCTATAATTCGATATTTGATATTTGAGTGGAATAGTATATAACGTTCTCCAGCTTTCACCATTGAGATCTTTATCTGTGTAACCATCTGTGGCACTCGCACCAACAATATACAGGCTATCATTACCGAAATCTGTTAAAATACTACCGAGGGCAACTCCCTCTGACCAACAGCTACTTCAACCAACACCAAAAAAACTTATTACAACGATCTTACCAGATGATATTATGTCCTTAGTGCTTTGGTTTGAGTAAATTATTGTACCTGATGAATCGATATTCGTATCTACAAATTGCATATCCGGGATATGATCACCAACTATATATTCCCCTTTAAGGATCATCACAAACAATAGAAATATCAATACTGTATATTTTGTCATATATACCTCATTTATTGATTTTAAAATACCAAATGTTTTCATAATTTGCAATGATAATTATCTTATATATTAACTTCGATTTAATATGAGTATATCTTTATCGTCATATTCGCTATATCATATATTACAATTCTATCATCTATAAAGTCTTTTTCATAAACCTCGTCAGATGAATAAAAGCCATCACTCGAATTTAAATCGACCGTATTTAATAGTTGTCCATCTTTAAAAATATCTAAAACGAAATGATTTTTATTAGTTTCATCTCTTTTTTGAGAACTTTCCACAAGTAAGTAACCGTTTTTATCAACGTAAACTTTTTTTATTGAATTCTTGAAATTTAATTTTTCAGTATCTAAAGTATGTCTTCTTGATTGACTTTCAGATTGCTCTTTTAAATTTAATTTTTCTTCTTCAGAATATTTTATTCTAGCATAATTCTTCTTAATAGTCTCAATGTGCTTACCTTTAAGATCATATACATTGATCTCATATTTACTTTCACTGGTTTCAGCGACATATATTTTATCATTTCCGGCTATAAATTCTATATTATGGTCTAATGGATTAAAAGTTTCCCAATCAAAGTCAAAAGTCTCAGAATGTAATGAATTTATAACATTGAATTTCTTATCCATGATAGCCAAATTCATTGTCATTTGCCTTGCTCCACTGTTTCTTGCTACGCTTGTGAGCATTCCGATGAATCTTTGATTATTTAACTCTTTAAACGATCTTGGGCTGCCTGTCTCTCTTGGCATCATTATATCGTTAATGAATTTCCCATTGGTATCAAATCTAAGAACTTTTCTTGACCTCATATCTGAAACATATATAGTATCCTCTGTGATAGCCATATCTGAAGCACGGATCATTTCACCTGGTCCTGTTCCTCTTGTCCCAGTTGATAAAACGAAATCGCCATTTTTATCAAATTTTCTTATAACAGACTTTCTTCGGTCAAGAATGTACAAATTTCCTTCGCTATCACTTTTGATCATAGTTATGTCATTAAAAACTTCATTTGTATCTGAGATATCTACCTCATCACCACCAATAGTAAATAATTCTTTTGTTGTATATTGGAAATTCTTATCTGAAGGTTTTGAATTTTTGTATATTTTTAGGCCATCATTTTCTGTCATAGAATTACCATTATCACTCTTAGAACAGCTTGAAAACAATAATATCGTGCTTAAAATTGATAAGTAAATTAGTTTTTTCATACTGTTTCTCCTTTTACATTTTCTTAAGTTAACGGAAAATAACAAATTTTATTTTAATATTCTAATGATTAATATCAAGATGGTGAAAAATAAAAAAATACACTTTAATAAAAGCGATATTTCTCAATATATAAAAATATTGAAAATACCACTTGCCAAGATTTTTATTTTATTTTATATTTGCATTCATTCATGGCGGCATAGCTCAGCTGGTTAGAGCATCGGAATCATAATCCGAGTGTCCGCGGTTCAAGTCCGTGTGCCGCTACAAAAAACGTTCAGATTACTGAACGTTTTTTTTTATTTTAAATATCACAAATGCTCTATTCTGTAATCCAAATAATCTTGCAAAGAACCAAACAATTGGAACTGAAATACGTATAATGATCTTATTCAAAGTGCTTAGGTAAGCTGTCTTACCAATAATTTCTTTTAGCGGAGAACTGATCTTTTTATTTAATATGATCTCAAATCCAAAATTCTTTAGGTTGTTAAAAGCTTTATTACAGAATTTGTAAATATGCCCGTTTGGATTGACACCGTAATAATTAAGCTTATAACCGGTGATTTTATCCCCAAGTCTTGCAAATTTATGGAATAAACTGTTTTGTGTCGGTGTTTCTATTATGAGCAAACCATCTGATTTCAAAACTCTCTTGCATTCTAATAAAAATTCCTTTGGATGTGGAAGATGTTCAATAAGATTAAAAGCAAAAATAGCATCAAATGAACTATCTTCGTAGGAACTATCTATAACTCCAACTCTTGACCTGACCTTATCTCTATTGCAGTACTTTACTGCTTTCTGGTTAATATCGCAGCCTTCAGCTGTTAAACCATATTTTTCACAAACATCTAAGAAAAAACCTAATCCTGATCCTATGTCTAATATTTTTTTTTCTTTGAAATTTTTATCTAGTCTTAAAATTTTATCAAGCTGCTTACTGAATCGCTCTTTCTGAGATTCTTCTTCTTTTAGATATACATCTTCTGCCCAGTAATCAGAGTCGATAGTTTCTTGAAAATCATTCTTTGTTAAAGGGTTTGACCATAAAAGATCACATTTAGGACATTGAAGTATCTTATACTTTGAACCCTTACCATAAAAAACACCTGCAAAACCTTCTCCGCAGATGTCACAGTATTTCTGATTCTGTGCCTTGTCCACTGTTTATTTATTTCCCATGATCATATGACCCATTTTGTCCCGCTTGGTTTTGAGATATTTCTCATTGTCAGCTTTGCATGCGATCTCAATAGGTACTCTTTCAACTTTATTCAATCCATATCCTTGCAAACCGACAAGTTTCTTAGGATTATTCGTCATAAGCCTAATATTTTTTATCCCTAGATCAACTAATATCTGTGCTCCAATACCATAATCTCTCATATCAGCAGGAAAACCAAGTTCTTCATTAGCTTCAACAGTATCTAAACCTTTATCCTGTAAATGATAAGCTTTGATCTTAGCTCTCAAACCTATCCCTCTACCCTCTTGACGCATATAAACAAGAACACCTCTACCTTCCTTGTCAATCATTTCCAATGCAGCATGTAGCTGATCACCGCAGTCACACCTTGCGCTGCCAAACACATCACCTGTAAGACACTCTGAATGTACCCTCACAAGTACTGGTTCTTCAGTATCAACATCCCCTTTAACTAATGCAATATGCTCCTGATCATCGATCTTGGATAGATAATATTTCACCTTAAAATCTCCGTAGATTGTAGGTAGATCTGCAACTGTTTCACATTCTACGAGCTTTTCTCCCTTTCTTCTGTACTCAATAAGGTCTTGAATTGTCGCAAGTCTTATGTCATGTTTCTTTGCAAATTCTTTAAGTTCAGGTAATCTTGACATTGTTCCGTTATCATTCATTACCTCACAGATAACTCCAGCAGGTTTTAAACCGGCTAACCTTGCAAGATCTACAGCAGCTTCAGTATGACCAGTTCTAACCAATACTCCACCATTTTTTGCTATCAATGGAAACATATGACCAGGCTTAGCAAAATC
>JAQICF010000058.1 GCA_027858795.1 Candidatus Delongbacteria bacterium
TCGTTATCTTCCATTTGTCCTTTGTTTTCTTCAACAAATCTGATTATCTGAGAAGTTGATCCTATAAAGTCAGCTATTTCCAGAACGTCTTTAGGTGATTCAGGATGAACTAAAAGCACACAATTTGGATGCTCATGTTTTGCAATATAAATATCTCCAATACTGAATTCATCGTGAACATAGCAGTATCCATCCCAGAGAATAATATCTGCTCCGGTAACTTCTTTACAGTATTCACCTAAATGCTTGTCAGGTGTGAAAATTATTTTTTTATCTTTATAGAACTCTACAATATCGACTGCATTTGCAGATGTACAAACAACATCACTTTCAGCTTTAACTTCAGCAGAAGAATTGATATAAGTTATTACAACTGCTTCAGGATATTTTTTCTTCATTTCTCTTAGACTATCACCATTTGCCATCATTGCCATAGGACATTTTGCATCTTTTGCAGGAAGTATAACTTTTTTATTCGGTGAAAGGATCTTTGCACTTTCAGCCATAAAATCAACACCACAGAATACAATCATGTCAGCATCAGTTTTTGCAGCTTCTCTAGCTAGAGCTAATGAATCGCCGATAAAATCAGCTATAGGATGAATTTCCTGTCTTTGATAAGAATGAACTAAAATCACTGCATTCTTTTTCTTCTTTAACTCTATAATTTTTTCTATCAATTCTTTGTTATTCATAATTTTTCAATCTACCTTCATTAAATGTTACGCGTATATAAATTACGGGTTTAATATAAAAGAGAGCTTACTTAAAGTCAAAAGATAAAAAATAATTTCTCACGGAGACACAGAGCCACAAAGAAAAAATGAGGGTGGGATGGTACGGGTTCAATATCTTGAACCCAACACACACGAAAGATTAAAGATTATTTTACAGGAAGCAAGGAAGATAAGGAAGGGAATTTCGGACAAGGTGGCTTCAGCCCCAGATCGATCTTCGAGTGCTTCCGTAGGAAGTGTATCGAGAAGCCGATTATTTCAGAAGTAACATTTTCTTAGATATCTTCATATCACCAGTCTTCAATGTGTAGTAATACATCCCACTGTTCAGATCACTAGCTTCAAAAAGTATGTTATGGTTTCCTGCTTTGAGTTCTTTGTCCAATATTTTTTTGACAAGCTGACCTGCAACATTGTAAAGGAAGAGTTCTACTTTATCGGTTTTGCTTATGTAAAATCTAATATTTGTACTTGGATTAAACGGATTAGGGTAATTCTGATAAAGTTCACAATTGTCAATTATCAATTCTGAATTATCAATGGAAGTTTCATCGTATTCATAGCATCCTATATCATAATGATTGTCTCTCGGATTACCTGTAATATCGTATATTGGAAAATCATGCGACCTGACACCTGCATCTCTTAAAGGTGAATATTCTTGTATCATATAGTTATTATTATCAGGGTCTGAGAAATAAGGCGAGAATTCATCTCCTGCATTGTTAGGAGAAAGGGTAATATTGTTTTCGCCTATATGTTCAAAATTAATTCCACCTTCGATTGCACAGTTATTGATTACCGGTATGTCGGAACCATCATTGGCATATATTTGCTCACCGTCATTATTAAAAATGACAGTATTGTACATTTTAACATAAAGATCGTAATAAGATAAATTGATTAGATCAATTCCACCGCAACCGTTTATAGAAGAATTATTAACGATAGTTGTATTGATTATTTTATTGTAATCCTCATCTGCAAAAGAGTTTGAAAAACTCAATGAGATTCCGGAACCATTAACTGAATGATTTTCATAAAATAAGCAATTATATATTTCAGTTAGACAATAATTCCAATCAAATACATGAAGGGAGCTTGTACCATTTGACATATTATTACTAAAAACACATTTGGAAAAAATTATCTTATAACGACCGGAACTGTAATACGCTCCACCATTATCTTCAGAGAAATTATTTATAAAATTACAATTTTCAATATTCATATTGTATATCGCATTGGAACCGGGAGAATTATAAATACCCCCACCCCTGAAAATGGTATAATTATTAGAAAACTCACAATTTCTGATTGTTAGGTGACAACTATTATTATGCATACCTGCTCCACTCGAATAGTAATATTCATCAGTGAGTGTTTTTATATTTTCAAATCCATTGGAGATCGTAAATCCATCAATTATTCCAATACTTGGAATATCTACATTAACGAAAACATGATAGCAATTGTCAGTACTATCTTTTTCTATTCCTATATCACCTGATAAAATTGTTTTGTTGATTTTAAAATTTCTTTCTGATATATCAGTTTCTGTTCCTTCAAACCCACCATATAGCTTAACTTTATCTCTTAAAGAAAAATGTTTTTCTCTGTTTTCGGAACCACCTTGAGGCCAAGAATTAGGTTTGTAAGTACCTTTTGCAATCCATATCTCAGAAGCAGGATTGTATTCTATTGCTGTTTGTATGTCTTTTCCGCTCAAAGCATTATTCCAAGATGTACCATCTCCTGTTCCATTTTCTTTTATATAGAATATTCCATTTTCATCAGGTGTAATAGAACTTGTAGTAAAATCCTTCTGCTGTCCATAAGTGTATCCCATTCTGTTCTCAGCATAGGAACGATAATAATATTTATTATTTTGCAAAAGATCTGAAACAAGTGTTGAAAATTTGGTTCCAGTAAAATCTTCTTTAAAACTATATAATCTGCCTGTAATTTCAGGATCAAAACCATTTATTTGACTTGTTTTTATTCCTCTTTCAACAAGTGGTGCTCCACCATTACTTGTAACATCTGTATGACAAAGTGCTGTTGAAGCTGTTTCATTCTCCACGAATGAAGTATTAAGTGTAGGTGCGACAGCATTTGGTTCAGCAGTTTCGTATTCATAAGCTCCCATATCATATGCAGCTCCCTGAGGTCTTAAAGTTCCTAAAATATCATCATCTGTTTTATACAAATACATTGCTTTATCTTTACAGGCAGAATCGTACTGCAACGAGTAATCATTGTTTAAAGGATCATTAAAATAAGGTGAATTTATATCTCCCTCATTATTTGCAGACAGATTTATATTAAAATCGCCGTAATAACCACCACTTATTCCACAAAAATCTATTGTTTGAATAGGACCATCGACATATTCATATTTATATGTAATGACTGGTTCATCTCCCCAAATTATACTATTCTGAATAATTTCTTCGTTCTTGAGGGTATCAAAATATAATCCGCTACCATCAGGAGCAATATTATCTGCAATAGTACAATGTTGTATTTTTAATGTGTCAGTTATAAGTTGAGGATAATCATAATTAGCCCAGTGAAATATTCCTCCTCCTTTCTCACCTGCACTATTTTTTGATATTACACAATTTAGTAATTGCGGATAACCTGAGATATCGTAAATACCTCCACCTTCAATATTGGCTAAGTTTTGAGTTATTATTGTATTGGTTATAATTGGTTTTGAATAGCCGTAACTACCTGAGTGACCGTTTATCATGCCACCACCCCAGATACCATAATTATTCTTAATTGTACAATTTCTGATTGTAGGGGATGAGCATCTATTGAAAATACCCCCACCGAAGTAACTGTCATCGTATATAGTACCATCTGCATATCCGTCCTGAATGGTAAATCCATCAATTACAGAACTACTATCAACCTTATCCTCAGAGAAATGATAGACTACATGATAAGTATTATCTTGTGCATATCCTTCAGTTCCAATATCACCGGATAGAATTGTTTCATTTACTTTGGTATCTCTTTGGTCTATAGATGTTTCCGTCCCGTCAAAACCACCATAGAGTTTTTTGTCAGGTCTTAATGCAAAATGCTTTTCTCTTTCTGTTGTACCGTTGTATTTTTCTGCTTTGTTATTTTCTTTATCTTGAAATCTATATACAAAATCGTTTTCATCTAATTTATGAACTGTTGTTGTACATGGCCAATTCGTAGGAATATATTTTCCTTTAGCTACCCATATTTCTTTAACTGCGGAACTGTCGATACCATTCTGCAATTCATTTCCATTAAGAGCATTTGTCCATGATGAACCATCTCCTAATCCTTCTTCTTTTACATACAAAATCCCGTTTGCATCCGGTGTTATATAGATTTTAGGTAATGTTATAAAGCTTTGTTCTTCAGGAGCATAAATGCTACCTATTCTATTCTCGCAATATGCTCTATAATAATATGTAGTTTCAGGTGTGAGATTTGATATAAATATTTCAAATTCTTCCTCTCCTAATAATTCTAACTGTCTTATAAGTGTTCCATCCGTCTGCGGATCGAATCCGCTTACCGTACTATATTTCATTCCTTTGGTTACTACTTGAACACCACCATCACCTGAAATATTACCTTTTAGAGTTGCGTATGTAGCTGATATATTTTCAGCAGGTAAGGTTGATATAGTTGGTAATACTGCATTAGGGTCTGCACTTTCAAATTCATAAGCTCCGATATCATTACATAATCCTTGCGGTCTTGGAGATAAGTTTATATCTGTTTCAAGAGGGTCTTCAAGTGCACTCCAATAAACACCTGTATCAATACAAGGGGATGAAGACTGTAACGACCAATCATTGTTTGTAGGGTCAGTAAAATAAGGTGAGTTAGTATCACCTTCGTTATTTGAAGATAATTCTATATTACAATATCCATCATATCCGCCCTCAACAGCATTGAATGTGAATTCAATAGCATACGAAGCATATTGATAAAATTGATCAGAACTATTTCCCCAAATTATATTATTAGTAATATAGTCATTCTCTCGGTTTGTATTATAAACATAAATGCCACCACCTAACTCTGCGGTATTATTTACTATTGTGCAGTTAGTTATTACTGTTGTAACTCCAGAACTATGAATTGCTCCACCTTCTTGAGCATGATTATCATAAAAGAGGCAGTTTTCTATTATTATAGGGGTAACAAAATTCAAAGCATTAGCAATAGCTCCTCCACAATACTGAGCATAATTATTTCTAAATGTACAATTCCTAATCGTTGGAGCTGTATCGTCATTAAACATAGCTCCGCCACTGCCCCCATTACCGCCTGTTATTGTAAATCCGTCAAGTAAAGAAGTAGTACCTAAACCTTTTTCAGGATTTTTAATTACATGATAACAATTGTCAGAATTATCATCTTCTATTCCAAGATCACCCGATAAAATAGTTTCATTTAGCGAAATATTACGCTGATCTATATTTGTTTCGGAGCCATTAAAACCACCGTATAATTTAACTCCTCTTTTCATACTAAAGTGCTTTTCTCTTTCTTCAGTTCCACCATTTGGCCATGAATTAGGTTTATATATTCCCATGCAGACCCAGACTTTGTCATCAGCATTGGACTTATTTATTGCTGATTGCAATGAATCGCCAGGTAATGCATTTGCCCAAGATGTGCCGAATTGGCTTCCGTTACCTTCTACTGTCACATAGGTAGTTTTTGCAGAACAAATTAAACTCATTATTAATACAAATAGAATAAATAGTATTTTTTTCATGACGGTCTCCAGTGGTTCGTTTTAATATACACAATTATTGTAGGTTTTACAAAATACATAAAAGGGGTCGAATGGAAATCGACCCCTACGGGTTATTTTATTTTGTTAAAACCATTTTTTTCGTAATGGTCATTCCGTTTGCTTCAAGTGTATAGAAATACATACCTGAATTTAAATTATTACCATCGAAATTTACAGTATGTATACCTGCATCTAAACTTCCATTTACAAGTTCAGAAACTAATTGCCCACTGATGTTATATATATTTAACCTAACATTATCTACATTAGGTAAAGCAAATTTGATTTGTGTAACAGGGTTGAAAGGGTTCGGATAATTCTGATATAGTGTAAATTCTGTTGGTAATGCTGGTTCTGCAATATCAGTTCTTTCACCAGTGTCTTCACCCTCATTCAACCTAGTAAGTAAATCATTTAAAGTTTTAGAGTGATCTTCTGTTCTGCTTTTACCTTTGTTGTCACTACCTTTCATCATATTCGCAATTATGATATCAATTTCACATAATCTCTCTTCTTCTTCTGAATCAGCTTCAAGTATCATTTCTTCCGAAATAGCAATTGCTTCATCGTATTTCTTATCCTTTATTTTTGTTGTAACCTTCATCTCTTTAAAGAATTTTTTATTCACTTTATCATCATCTAGTGCCAATTGCTCGTCATATAGACTGATAAGCGGTTCAAGATCAAGACCTTCTTCGTTATAACTATCTGGTAGATTGGTATAAGCTACCATAGCTTCTTCACTATCAGGATATTTTTTAATTATCTTCTCATAGAAATGAATTGATTTGTCATATTTACCTTCAGATTCAGCTTCAAAAGCTTTCATTAACAGATCAAATGATTTACTATCTGAATCCGGCAACGGAGAGGTTATAGGTATTCCATCTTCTACCTTAACTTCATCTCGATAATCTATACTATAATATGGATCGGTATAAAACATATCACTAGTAACATCATTTGTTCCCCAATAGTTACCTCGAGCATCTACATAATGCTCCACTACTGGAATATTAATTGGACCTTGTTGTAGTATTTTTGCTCCAAGCATACAAAACACATCAGAACCTGGGTTAGGGTATATGTAATTATTACAGTATTTCATATAGATATTACTACCGTTAACAACCGAAATCTGTGATGGCATATGTACTATTGGAACTGGATGCCCAATATAACCATCACCGTTACTGATAATAGTATTACACGGTTCAGCACTTTTTTCGTCACTGAAAGTCATATCCGTTAGAACAGGTACTGAGTTCAACCCAGATGAATACAATCCATTACGTGCATTACTTTTTATGTAATTACCATACATTTTAGGTGAACAAGAAACATTAATTACACCTCTGAAGAAACTACTTATCTTGTTATCTATTATTCTTCCGTTGGATTGAACTACTATTATTGCTGTACCCATCAGATCTCTACCCGTAAAAAAGTTAGATGATAGATTGTAGCTAGTTCCGAACAAATTAACACCATTAATACAATCAACAAATGTAGAATTTGATACATTACACAAATCAGGCAACCCGCTAATTGCTGTTTGTGCTCCATTGAAATTACAATTCTGAATACGAATAATACTTTCATCTTCACCAACAATACCATCATAACCGCTTCCATTAAATGTTACTCCATCCAAGTTCAACGTAACACCTTTTTTCAAAGTTATCTTTGAATCTTCTCCAAGAGTAATAGTTGATCCGGTTGCAATGTTTAGATTTGAACCTTCAACAACTTCGATGGAAGATTCATTTTGCAATTGAAATTCACAACCATTGTAAACATTGATAAAATCGTCCCAACCCTCTACTGTATCCGCTATCTCCAAAGTAATGGTATGATTTGGATCGGATATATAAGGATTATCAGGATCATCGTCTTCTATCCAATAATATGGACTTTCATATGATCCTAGATCTTTATTTTGGTTCCAGACAGGGTTATCAAGTTGATCATCGATAACAATACTGCCGTCTGCATCCGTATAACCTGCTCCATTGTAATTATCATCGGATGGAATCGCATCTTTTGCAGGTGAACCTACTGTAAGTTTGTAGAAAGATGTTCCAAATTCATTTTTTAAAGTTGTGAGGAGTGGATCAGTATCGTCAGGATTATCATAAAGATTTCCCAAAGGAATTGATTCATCATCACTGATCGTGTAAGAACGTGTGAATGTGACAGGAGAGTCAAAATAGATATTTTGTAACCCATTATTTTTTACTATTGAATTTCTGATATCTAAAGTAGCATCAGATATTCTTCCTCTATCATAATATATCACAGAGCCGGGTATAAAAAGACTTTTGTTATCAGCAATTGTACAGGAGTTTATTTCTATATGAGAACTATTTTTCGAATATAAAAACATTCCATGACCTTTACCGTCTCTTGTAGTATTATCAGAAATTGTGCAATTTTGGATAGTACTACGATTATCCCCCTCTTGCTTTATCGTAATACCACCTCCTTCAATGTATGATTTATTTCCGACAAAAGCGGAATTTGTAATCATAAATCCTTCCGTTCCTGCGTTAGTTGATTCAAGATAAACACCACTCATACCCTGATAACCGGAAATGCCGAAATCACGGATACCATTTTCAACGATTGTACACCTGTCAATTTTAGTTTTTCCATTAGTTTTAGAATATATATATATGCCATGACCATATCCATCGGTAGTATTGTTGTTGGATATTTCACAATTTCGTATTATGTATTCTTCGTCATTATCCTTATTTTTACTTATGTAAATACCACCACCATGTATAGATGATATATTATTTTTTATTATACAATTTTCAATTTGTAATGAGTTCAATCCTGATGAATAAATACCACCACCCAATTTAGATTTTCCATTTTGGATTGTTAAATTTTCAATTATTATATTTACATCATTCGAATTGTTCAATCCATTTAAATAAAAGATACGTGAAGTATCCTGATCGTAGTCGAGATGAGCCTGAATTATTGTAGTTTCTGGACTTTCACCAATAATTGTTAAGGATTTTGTAATGTATAAGCCACTACCTGCTCCGAATGTTTCAATACCATCGTCATCTGTCAAAGTAAATGTACCCGCAGTTAGATAAGTATCAGAATTTCCGGCGAGTATAATTGTTGCTCCGGCTCCGGCTGTTTTTATAGCTTTAGATATTGTTTTAAAAGGAGTTGTTAGTGACAATCCGTCATTTATTTCATCATCTCCTATTGTCTCTTCATTATTAACATAGTATGTTTGAGGATGATAAGTCTTAACAACGGAAGAGTAGGTAATAGAATTTTCTTCAATGATTATATCGGCATCATTGTATTCCTCTCCATGATCATCTATTATAGAAATATATCTAATAAAACCTTCGCCTTGTGGTTCTCCTTCCTCAAGTGAATTCTTTATACTCAAAAAATATTTAATATTATTATTTGGAATTGCATGGATTAATAATTTTGAAATATCCAGACTTAATTCTATGGTATTATCATCTCCTGACATTCCATAAAATCCACCCTGTTTATTAAAATGAGAAAAAGATATTTCATATTCAGGAGTTGTTGCATCTAAATTATTTGATATACCAGCAGTTATCTCAAGATTACTTCGAACACTGTAGTCAATCGAAGCTTTTAACTTCAGTGAAGATGTTGAACTATGAGCTTTTACTACATAAACCTCATTCTGATAAATTCCACCATCAGAAACTCTCTGAGCAAGAGTTCTGTATGGCACCCATGCTTTTCCACCAGTACCCCAACCAGCACCCCATGAATTTACCATAATAAGAGCACCTAACTCCCATTCTTTCATAGGTAAAAGATTTCCATCTGCACCATGATTAGTATAAATTCCATCTTCGTCGTAGTCATACCCAATATGACCATCTCTGTCATAATCCCAACCCATTGTATCATCATATCCAACAAAAGTCATCGCATGATTAACTACATCATCCCATCTTTCTACGATAGTATATGGTTCTGGTCCACCTTCAGGAAAAACTAAATGACGCATAATGAAGTTACCACTAACACCTGCAGCAAAAACTGCAATTCCACCTGCTTCTGATCCATCACCATGATCGTTCATCCAATGTTTAAGTGTTTGAAGCCCTGTAGTATCTCCAACATCAATACTATAATATTCAAGTACCCGATTATCCATTCCGCTTTCATATTTGTCATATCCGTTCATCCAATGTTGGTGTGTATTTGTGGGATAGAACATTCCTCCATATGTAGTTACATTCGGAATACCGCCATCTTTTATAATATCCCAACCATCAAAATACCAAGAACCATTTTGGAAATTTCCATCGTTAAGGAAATTATAAGTGTAGTGTGTCGGTTATCGATTATCATCAACATTAGCACTTGTTCCTCTTTCAAAATTCATTTCGTAGGTAAAAGCATATCCTACACCGCTTGCCTGACCACAACTTCCCCCTTCTTGATTAAACACATCTCTGAAATAAGGTTGTTGCGAATTGTCAATATCGGGTGGTAATTCTTTACCAGCATAAGTATCTGGTAACTCCAATACTGGAATTGCATCTACTTTTTCTTGTTGTTCAGGTGTTAAAGAACTTATTCCTCCAACAATCCATGGTTCACCGGTAGGATCAGGATTGATGTTGCTTAATTCTGCGTTTGCAAGATAAGCAAATATTAAAATCATTATTACTGTGAATATTCTTTGCATTTTTTACTCCATGTTTACGTATTAATTCATTTTTTGACTTACGTTTCGTTAGATTTAAACTTTATAATAAAGTCTTTTTCAAGTATCGAACAACCAGTACAATAAAATTATATTTGGAACATTTATATTCATTTTCACTACATTCTAATTTTTTCTTTAATCTTCATCATAAGCCATCTGTCAAGCAAAAAATACATCGCTGGGTTTTTATACACTTATTTTACCCACTAAAACTATGCTAAAAACCTTATACATTCTGTAAATGATGAATATTACACACTTAATAGAATTCACATAAAACGAATGTAATAGCCTTGAAACTCATTCTGTTTAATTGCTATATTTTATACCAATTTCAAATTTAAACAAATAATAAACAATAAAATAGGGGACATCGATTTGTGATACTTAAATACGGCATTTGTATTTTATTAGCTACAAAGGCAGTGAGAATCAAGTAAGTATTTTGACGAAATAACGAGTACTACTCAGACAATCTTAAAAAGGGGATTGCTTCTACATCAAGAGCTTGTAGATTTTGAGTTGGGTCTGACTGATATTTTTTATATGCCGTCATAGCAACCATGGCAGCATTATCAGTACAATATTGTGGAGAGGGATAAAATAATTTCATCTTTTTAGATCTGACAATTTTATCTAATTTACTTCTCAGCATACTATTAGCTGAAACTCCACCAGCAAGTAGAACTGTGTCGCAATTATACTTTTCAGCAGCTTTTAATAATTTTTTGACCAGAGAATCAGTCACTGAATCCAAAAAGGAAGCTGCAATATTGTTAATGTTATTTTTTAAGAATTCTTGATCGTGTTTTTCCAGAAAAACTTTAACGGAAGTTTTTAAACCACTGAAACTAAAATCTAGGCTATCATTCATTCCTCTTGGAAATCTATGAAATTTAGTATCACCTTTCGATGCTAGTTCGTCAATAATCTTTCCTCCTGGAAAACCGAGTCCCATCATCTTTGATACCTTGTCAATACATTCTCCTGCTGCATCATCTCTGGTCTTACCGATAAGCTCATAATGACCAAGTTCCTTAACATATATCAATTCAGTATGTCCGCCAGAAACAACTAAAACAACGAATGGTGTGCTTATTTCTTTATCATGCTCGATAAAATTTGAAAAAATATGTGCTTCAATATGATTGACAGGTATTAATGGCTTTTTCAGAGAATAACTTAGACCTTTTGCAGTATTTACTCCGACCAGAAGCGGACCAACAAGGCCAGGACCATGAGTAACTCCAACTGCATCAATATCACCCAGTGTTTTATTACTTTCTTTGAGAGCTTTTTTAATTATCTCAGTAATATATTTCAAATGTGCCCGGGAAGCTATTTCGGGTATAATACCACCAAATTCAATATGTTCGTTCTGTGTATGTGTAACAACGGAAAGGATCTTTCCATCTTCCAAAATAGCAGCAGAAGTATCATCACAAGAACTTTCTATACCTAAAATGATCATCTATACTCCAAAACAAATAAGATCATGTATTTTCATTTAAACTCCCAGAGAAATAAGGTCATGGATCTTCCATCTAAAATCAGTATCAAGAACTGTATAGAATACTTCTTTAACCTTAAACGTCAATTCGTTAGTCTTTAGTAATTCGGTCAGTTCAATTTTTGCCTTATCCAGATTATTTTCAGAGATATAAGTTCCTACAGAAACATGTGGTGTATATGGAACCAAATTAAGACCAGTCATCCTATCTTCAAATTTTTTGACAAGCATTTCATTCATTTCAAAGAGTTTCTTGTTTTGTTCATTGTATCCTGGTCCAACCCAGAGAAAATAGGGATCTGTGAAGATGTCTATTTTACTTAATTCTAATGTAAAAGGCTTAAATTTTTTTATACACTCAACAACACTTTTTCTATTATCAGGCCATTCTGATCTATAAAAAAAAGAAGGATAGATCAAAGTAATATGCGGCTTTGGCATAGGTTTTTCGGTTTCATTGAGTTTCTTTTGCCATGATAGTATTTTTTCACTGAGTTTATCAGGTAAAAAAATAAATAATCCGCCATCTCCAGGTTTAGACATTATATTCCTTATAATTCTTCTTCGATCTCTAAATGTTCGATAGTTTCGGGTTCATCAAGCAACGAATTTGTTTTCTCCTGAGAAAGTTCCTGTACATCTCTGAGTTTTCTTTCCATCGCTCTTGTTCTGACATCAGCTTTATCTATAACATTACTTGCTTCTTGAAGTTTTTTCTTTGTTTTTTCTAAAATATCTCCAAATTTACCAAATTCAGTTTTCACAGCACCAAGTACTTCCCAAACTTCACTTGACCTTTTTTCAATTGCCAAAGTCCTGAATCCCATCTGTAAACTATTGAGTAAAGCAGATAGAGTTGTAGGACCGGTCAAAATAACTTTATATTTATTCTTTATCTCTTCAAACAATCCTGGAATCCTCATTACTTCAGCAAACAGTCCTTCAATAGGTAAGAACATTAAGGCAAAGTCAGTGGTATTTGGCGGGTCGATATACTTTTCCTGAATATCTTTTGCACTTTTCTTTACAGCATCCTGGAATTTCTTTCTTTCGGAGGTGATCTCGATAAGATTATTATCATCAATAGCCTGATTTAATGTC
Organism: Candidatus Delongbacteria bacterium; assembly: GCA_027858795.1. Next base: position 12,888 of record JAQICF010000058.1, read on the forward strand.
ATATAACTTTCAATAGGGAACTTGGCATCTATTGGTAGGAAAACACTCTTACCATCCTTTTGTCCGGGCATTTTAATAGCAAATTCGACTCTCTGCGTTGATCCTAATTTTGTGACAGCATTTTTCTCATACTGTTCAATAGTTAAAATTTGCTCAAGTATATTTTCCAGCTGATATTCACCCATCATACCACGGGTTTTAACATTAGTAAGGACTTTCTGCAAGTCGCCCACATTATTTGCAAGTGATTGCATCTCTCCGAGCCCTTTCTGAACTTTCTCTAATCTATCACTGACAAGTTTGAATGATTCACCCAGTCTTGTTTCCAGTGTATTATGTAATTTCTCATCTACTGTAACTCTAATTTCTTCGAGTTTTTTAGTATTGTTTTCCTGAATATCTTTAAGTTTATTTTCAACAGATTCCCTGATCTTTTCAGTTTTTTCCTCAACAGTCTTATTCAGTTCTTTCTGAATATTGACCAGATCTTCAAATTTAACCTTTAAGTGATCATTTTGGTCTTTTATATTCTTATCAAGTTTTTCTTCAAATGATTTGAATGAATTGTTCTGCTCTTCTCTATTCTGCTTGAAAATAGTTGCATTCTCTGTTCTGTTCCTTGAGAATTCATCCTTAATAAGAGTGTCATTCTTTATGATCAATTTCTCAATATCCGTATTTTGAGATGAGTTTGAATTTTTCAAAAGAACAATTATTGCCACAATAAGTGTAAGTATGCTTGTGATTAGAATATAGATTTCCATTATGATCCTTTATTGTTAACTAAAAGATTTTAGTTTTGGTTAATTTAAAAAATAAACAGACGAATATCTATAATTATTTTAAAGGAAAATTTAATAATTATTGGCTTGCCTTTTGCATTTTGTGTAGTTAAAATAAATAATTACTAATAATATCTCAGTGGAGAATTCTATATGGATATCAAGAAAGTATTCATTTACGTATCTCTGATCATTACTTTTTCGTTGTATTCACTACCAAAAACGGACAAAGATTCTAGTTTTAACTATGATCTGCAACCAACGGCATCGTCTTCAAAAGTAATAAAACCATCTATTGAATACCGGGTACACAGAGCTGGCTTGTTATGGTTGAACACTTCAAATATGGGATGGATTGGTGATCCATGGATGTCTTTAGAGGATCCATGTACCGGTAAGCCGGTAGTATCTGGAGAAATGCCTGGCGGTTCAGGCACAAGTTTTATCTTTGTCGGTTCTCTGTGGTTTGGAGGATATTTAGATTCAGCTACAGTTCAAATAGATGGTGTTGACGCTACTATCTTCCAAGGTCCACTTGTTTCAACTTCTTACGAAGGATGGACAGGAAATCCAATGCCCATGGAAATATGGCCTGTGGAATTTGATGATGATCCAAGTGGTACTACCTTGGGTCGCATAAAAGAAACATCAAATGTTGAAGGTAGGATAAGCTGTTTATTTGAAGATGTTTATGACCCTTCTGCAACCGCAGAAGAGCAGTTCACTACAATGTATACCGATAAATTCGTGTATAGAGGTTACACAGGAATGGATATTGACGATAATAGAGAGCATGTACCCTTAGGTATTGAGATTAGAGAAAAAAGTTATGCCTGGTCTTATGCTTATGCGGAAAAATTTATAATTATAGATTATACTTTATACAATAGAAACGAAGATCAAAAAGACATATATGATTTTTTTATGGCGATGTACTTAGATTGTGATATTGGAAGTTATTCTGATGAAGTTTCATGGATACATCAGGATGACTTATGTGGATTTATTCAAAAATGGGATGGTTATATAGATACTGCTACTGGTGAGCAAAAAACGGTGGATCTTAATCTGGCATGGTCTGCAGATAATGATGGTAGAAATTATACAGGAGAAGATTATTATACCCCTATAAATGAACCAGGATCAGGCTCTCCTCTAGATGGTGCAACCGGAGTTGCAACTGTCAGAGTTCTTAGAAATCCGAATCCGAACTTACGATATTCTTATAATATTGCCAACTATGACAGTTGGGATGAAAGTTTAGACTGGGGACCTTGTTGGAAAATAGGACTTCATTCTGATTGGGAATATGACTTAACTCCTAAGCAAAAAGGATATGATGATACAAACTACGATGGATTAACAAATGATACTGATCAAGAGATGTTTGGAGGGAGAACTGAAGGTAGGCCTGTAGGTGATAGAGGAAAATATATGATGATGTCAAATGGTGAATTTGACTATAACCAAACATCTATCAGGGAAGTGTACTTAGGTATGGATACTCAAATCGATGGTTCACCCATTCCTCAGGCAGACAAGTGGCAACCGTGGATAGTGACCGGTGATGAAGATCCCGGTGAAATTCCTGACGGAACTATTGCTCAATTAAATGATATTGCAAACGGAATCGATCAGAGATCTTACCTCTCATTTGGACCATTGGGGAGTGAATGTTATGTTAATATTGCTTATGATTCAGATCAAGATTCACTTGGAACTTTAGACGATGTGAGAAATCAGAAATCCTGGAAATTTGCTTATGGAGATTCTTTAAAATTAACAATTGCATTGATAGTGAGTGAGAATTTTCATACATCACTTAATCAGGATCCGAATTATGCAAATGATGAAATAGTTGATCTTAATGATGGTTTGAACGTTTCATTGTTTGATCAGGGATGGTATGATGCGTTTTATAATGTGGTCTGGGCTGAACGAGTGTATGATATACCTATGTTTGACACTCCAGTTACTAAATACGGTGAAACTAAAACCGATGGCTGGTTTGGTGAAGATGTCGGTGAAGATGGAAAATTTGCAGATATTCTTAATTCCAACAATAAATTGTGTTGGTGGTTCGATCAATATTATTTAGCTTTAGATGTTGGAGAGGGCGATTTTGAATTAACAAATTTTACGCATGAGTTAACAGACATCTACGGAAATATTACATCAAGTGAAGACAATCTTTTACCTTTTGGAAGAGAAAGTATAGATCAGGAAGGGATATATGGGATAACAGGATCTTCAGATGCAGGTGAAGGCTATGGTTACATGGTTAAGTATGACAAATTTGATGGAGCTTATCCTCAAGGTACATGGGTAAGATTTGGCTATGATAACGGAAGAGTTGATGTCGGTGACGGAGTCCCGGATTTTGCAGGACCACCACCACCACCATCACCATCACCAAAGATCAATGTCTCTTATAAAAAGAATGATGTCGTAGTGGAATGGTCTTCACACGAATTTACAGAAGATGAAGAAGGAAATATCGGAGTTTCAGGATCTGAACATTATATAGATAAATTCTCAAGAAGAAAAGATTTTGAGGGGTATAGTGTTATGCTATCTCCAAATTCAAATGCTCAGGAATATGTGGATATTTTCAGTGTTGATAAGATCAATTATGCTTATGAAAACGTTGTAAGGGTTGGAGATTATTTAGATATTCCAGTTCCCGAGGATAGTCTTCTTTCTAATCCAGATATGTTTCCACCAACAATCAGCTATGGAAAAAAGATATATCAATTAGTTGCTTTTAAAGAAAATAGATCAATGTATGAACCATATTCAACTGAACTTTATACATATTCTGCGACTAAAGACTCGATGTTTATCGACACAATGCAAGTAATTTACTATAATTATAAGTTCATCCTTAAGGATAAATTGTATGCAAAGCAGAATTATATAGCTGTTACAGCTTCAGATAACGGAGATCCGAAAACTGGAGTTCCATTATTAAAATCAAGTCCGGCAATAAATGGTACATCAATAATACCCTCGAAAATAGATGGTGTAAAAGAAGTCTATGTAGTACCGAATCCGTACAGAGGAGATGTCGATTATGAAGAACTTGGATGGGAAAATCCTGATGGAGGGGAATGGTTCGAGCAGGACAGAAAAATTGTATTTATGAACCTGCCTAGAAAATGTGTAATTAGAATTTATACATTAGCAGGTGATTTATGTAAAACAATAGCTCATAATGGAGATGCGAGAGTTAACACTCCATGGCAATATGGAGAATATGGAGCCTATTGGAATTTTATAAATGAAAATCAGCAGGCAGTTGTATCCGGGATCTATCTTTTCAGTGTTCAGGATGTTGACAGTGACTATGAATTTGTCGGGAAATTTGTGATCATAAAATAATCCGTAGTGGTCGCAGATCTGCGTCATTTACGAATTACATATTTTCAAATATTTATCCTTGAAACATTCTTTTAAAATATGTACATTATAGCATGAACCGTAATGAATCAAGTAGGTTAGCATGAATAAGAAAGTTACATATGATTTCAAGGAAGAATCTATAGAGTCTAAAACTAGATGGTTCCGAAATCTAACAATGAGCGAGAGAATTCAAAACTTATGTGACTTTACTGAATTAGCATTAGCTATCAATCCAAATATAGGGAAAAAGCAAATTGATAAATCTGTTGCAGGGCGTATTCAAGTCATTTCAAAAACATGATGTTAAATATGTGGTCATAGGTGGAATAGCTTCGATCTTATATGGTGTTCCACGTACTACATTTGATTTAGATATTCTGATTGATCCCACTTTTGAAAATGCGAAAAAATTACTTATTGCACTAGAAGAAGCAGGTATTGGTACTGCAATTTTGACAGATCCTAGTAAAATATTAGAGAATGAAATAACTATATTCCAGGATAGAGTTCGGATTGATGTTCAGACATCAACTCCGGGGATAGAATTCTCTTCGGCTTGGGAAAATCGTAATACTGTTGAATTCAAAGGTCAAAAATTTCATCTAGTTTCCAAGGAAGACCTAATTGCATCAAAAACTGCTGCCGGAAGAAATAAAGATATTGAAGATGTTCGACTTTTAACTTTAGATGATTCAAAGAATAAAGATAACGACTAATTTAGATAAAAAATTATGAAAAAGATATTCAAATTTGAAGCAAAGCAACTTTTAAGAGACAAGAAAACGATATTCTTTGTTTTTATTTTACCATTGATAGCATTTCCATTACTGAATGGAGTTTTATCAAAAGTTGTTAGTTCAAGAATGGAAAGTATTTTTGAGCAGAAAGCGACTGTGATAGTTGAAAGGGATTCTTTAGCAGTTGAAGTTCTTTCAAAGTTCAATGCAGAGCAGGACACAACTTTCCTTATTGAATATGTAGATAAATTAGGCGATCTGGATTCACTTTTGAAGGAATATCCTGCTGCTATTAATGTCGTAAGGGATGATTCTACAGGTTTTCCGACTTTTAAAGTTCATTACTCGGCAAAAAATGATAAAAAGAGCATAAAGGCAAAACAGATCTCTCGAAAATTATATTCCCTCAGAGACAGTATTCAATCAGGAAGATACAAAGGTATTGGCATAAATGAATACAGAGTAAATAAAAGGATCGAATCTTTCAATACATCTTCAGCAGAAGAGATGCAAAATTCACAACATTCTGTGATGCTTCCTGTATCATTGATCATAATACTAATGGTCGGAACTTTCATGATATCCAATTATGTTATTCTCGGAGAAAAAGATAATAATACTCTTGAATCATTGCTAGCAAGCGGGGTTGCCAGAAGAGACATAATTTACGGGAAGTTAGGTATAATATTTTTAGCCGGAATATTGATGTCATTCCTTGAAATGATATCTTTTGCAGTATATGGTCACTTTACAGGAGTATTTAACTTTGGAATTTCATTCAATACCAGCAACATTTTCATACTAATTCTGTTAATAATATCCGTTACAACACTTATCGCTTCGATTTCAACTTTCATCTCATGTAAAATAAAGTCTTCCACTGCAGGACAACTTTTATTCATGCCTATAATGATCGTTTATCTACTGCTTACATTATTAGGTACTTTCGAAGGAGTAGAGATAAAAAGAGGATTGTTATTTGTTCCTATAATAAACTCTGCAGGTATTATAAAATCAGTATTAGTTGATAAACTGGTAATGATGGATGGATTGATCGTAATAGTTGTGAATTTTGTATATTCAGTGTTCATAATAAATTTAAGCTCAGCTTATCTTAATAGTGAAGCAATTTTAAAAACTGACTCAGACTTGAAAGATTCTGAAAATACTTATTCTCCTGGGATGATTTTTACATTATTTGCCCTTTTATTAGTTGCATACATGCTGATTGGAGGATATTTACAGGGAAGGGATATTGTTTCAGGGTTAATCTATTCTCAAGTTGGTATTTTGGGGATATTCGTAGTTTTTATGGTAAAAAAGAATGGTGTGAAATTTACTGAAATTTTACGACTTAAGAAGTTTAATCCAATATATATATTAATTGGACTATTTTTCGGGATTTTTGCAAGGTATCCGATCTCTATTGTCAAAGAAGGCTTTTTCTATTTTTTCCCGATACCTAGATTGATAGAAAATGCAAATATTCTTCAAACTGGATTGGGAGATCTAAACCAATGGCAGCTGATAGCAGTAATTGCTGTTTTACCTGCTATTTTTGAAGAATTCACTTTCCGTGGAATTTTTCTTCATATGTTAGAAAAGAAATATTCGTTTATCAAAGCTTCAGTTGTGATTGGTTTAATGTTCGGAGTGATGCATTTAAATGTGTTTACGTTATTAGAAACAGCATTGCTCGGAATTATACTCACTATGATAACAATAAGATCAGGATCAATATTTCCTGCAATTATATTCCATTTTACAAATAATGCATATTCAATAATCCTGATGAAAATGATAGAAGATGATAAGTTGAAGGTAAAGGTCAGTATATTCACAAACAGATGGTTTGGATATGATTTTGAGCAAATTATTTCTTTGATGGAAAGTGACTGGTTCTCTTACACAGCTTCCATAATTGTATTAGGTATTATTGCGTTTATGATTAAGAGTAGGGGACGCAGGTCTGCGTTCCTTACGAAATAATTATTTATCGATATCGTATTTTCTAAAAGCGATCACTCTTTGAATGATCTTTGTAGGCTTATATTTATACTCAATATACTGACCGTTTTCTAAATTCTTTTTATAAGACCAATGATATTCGTTGGTTTCTTTCTGAAAAACAATATCCATATCAAATTTATCTAAATGATGTATATAAAATTTGGAAATCTTATTAGTAATATCAGTCTCTTCAATATTTTTCAAAGTTAATGATGCTGTCTTAGGCCTATGAACTATCTCAATTACCTGACAATCAATAGTATCTGCTCTTGTAATTATTTTTTCGTTTGGTAACTTTCTGAACATAGCGAAATTATGCTTAGATGGGTTTGATTTACTTTCATATTTTTTGACCACATCCTTTATGTCATCACTGAATGTAAACTTATACAAAAGTGAATCAGTTCCGATCTCTCGACACACCTTATCCTCATTGATGTTCTTTTTTAGATTATTAGATATTAATAGTCCAGAATAAGATATGAATCCGCTTTTATTCAAATTGTACATGAAAACTAAAGGATTAATCTCTTTAAGTAATACATCAAAATCTGTTCTTGGTTCATCAATTATAGCCAAATTTGAAAGAACTTCACTATTTGTAAAGCCAGTAATAAAACTACCATCATTATTTCGATACTTTATTCTGGCGGTATTGTCAAATAAGGAGTCAACAAAAACAATATCACCTTTGTTGAGAGTTGTTATTATACTTCCGGATAAGTTTTGATCTAAGAAAACTTTTGAGTTTGATGTTTCGATCCACCTGGGATCGATCAAATTATTTTCAATATTATTATTATTATCGCTACTATCCTCAGAAAATGATGAAAATGACCTACCGTAGTACTTCATATTTGATAGGGTCCTTTTTCTAACCCAGCCTTCTACAAAATTAGGAGGAGTATCGATCAACCTAATTTTTACAAATTTTTTCTTTGGACCGAGTTCCAGATATTCAATAATTGAGTTGATGCTCAATGAATATATAATCTCAGCATTATTTTTAGGCGAATCATAAACCAATCCATTGTCCATCTTGACTTCATAAAAAGTAGTTTCTAGAGAGTCAGATCTAAAGCTGTTGAACGTAATACCTGTCTTACTATCAACTATCGACTTCCTAATGTTAGTTTCCTGAGAGTAACTTATTGAAGAAGTAGCAGTAATTAATAATAATACTGATAAATATTGTGTAAGGTGTTTTAATGCCATCAAATATCTCCTAATGAAATTGACCAATTTGATTTAGAATTTACTTCTTTGCTTCCAAAATGTCAACTTTCTATGTTTTTTATAAAAAATCTTTTAGTTAATATTATACAGCTTTAGTTAAAGATTGTTCCGTTTTATTTTAACGCTAGTGCGTGAAAAATATCAGTACAAATATGATAAAAAACATTTGATATAATTAGCTGGTGCTGTATATTATGGTATAATTACACAATAGGGTTGTGCTGAATTTGTATAATATGTAAAATGTTAGTGTAGCTTAAAAAATGTGTCAATTCATTGAAATAAATTTGTTTTTGGTTTGCAATTTTAATTTCCCCTCGCTATATTATCACAGACCTTGACAGGAAGGCAGGGTTTATGTTGCAAAAAAAAAGACTTAATTAATAAACAATGGAGCCAACTATGAAAAGAAGTATCGTCATTTTGATGATCGCACTCTTCTCCTCAATGCTATTCTCAGGTACTACCGGTAAGATAAAGGGTATTGCAACCGATGAGAACGGTGAACCTTTAGAAGGTGCTAATATCATGGTAGTAGGTAAAACTTGGGGTGCTGAGACGGATGAAGATGGTTATTACTATATCATCGGTGTAAGAGCAGGAACTTACCAAGTAAAATGTCAGTACATTGGATACTCTCCAAAGACAATTACCAACCTTAAGGTGAGAGTTGGATTGACATCTTCCCAAAACTTTAAGCTGATCTCAGAAGCAATTGAAATTGATGAACTTGAAATCGAAATATTTCAAGACGAAAAAGTAGAAATGGATGTTACTACCTCTATCAGAAATGTTGATATGGGAACAATGGAAACTCAAGCTCTTACAGAAGTGGGAGATGTTCTTGGTAGTCAAGCTGGTATTAAAAAAGATTCTGACGGGGAACTTCACTTTAGAGGTGGAAGATCAGGTGAGGTAAACTATGTTATTGATGGTATATCTGTAGGCGACCCGACAGGTGCTAAAGCTGAGCCAGTGTCTATAAATTTTGCAAATGTTGAATCTTTCAATATTCAGAAAGGTATTCCTGATGCAGAATATGGTGATGCACTTTCAGGAAGTGTGAATATTGTGATGAAGATAGGTGATCAAGAAACAACTTCGGGTCATGCTAAATATTCGACAGACACATTTTTAGGAGAGAATAGGTTAAATTATACCAGGGGGGAATTTAGTTTAAGTGGCCCAATACCAATTCCTGGAATGAAAGAAAAACCAACATACTATATTGGAACTGATTTTACTACTCAAAATGGTTTTGGTAGTACCTACAGAGAGTTGGGAGATGTAGATGGTGATTATTTTGAATATGGTGATTATGACTTAACCGGATTAGGTTTTGAAGTAGGGCAGGGCAGACAAAATGATTTTAATGTTATTTTCAAAACTGCTTACCAAATAACACCTATGATCAGTCTAAGCACATCATATACAAAATCTAGATCACACAACTATGACTTTAATTGGCTTTATAGATACACTCCACAGACAGCTACCGAGAGTATCATGGATGTGACAATTTTTAATGTGAATTTCAAACAAACACTTAACCAACAAAGTTATTACGATTTTATTTTTTCATATTATAACAGAGAGTATGAAAGCCTTCCTGGTGGTAAATATCCGAATGAATTTGTTTACGAAGATTCGCTTGATTGGTTTAATAGAGGTATTGGAGCAGCAACAGAATCAGATGTTCTAGCGAATTTTGTACGTGATGGTGGAGATGCCGAAGGTTATGTAGATGGATTTTACGGTGGTTTTCTTGATGGGAACAATCAAATAAACTACGTTGTCAATGGATATTTTGACAGAGAATACTTCGAGGATGCAAATGGGAACAGTAACTTTGATGCTGATGTTCAAGCAGAGTATGATTCCTGGATAGATGCAAATAATAATGGTACGTATGATGGTGATTACCTATATGACTCTAATAAGAATAATCAATGGGATTACTGGGAGATAGGACAATCTTTCTCGGGTTTTGTTTCTGATGGATCTATGGGTATATTCACAGATCATATAGTTGAAGGATATCAGGACCAAAATTTAAGTGGTCACTACGATAAAAATATTTATGGAGTAGCAAGTGATGAACCATTTATTGACGGGGATAAATTTCAGGAGACAGGAGAACCTTTTGTAGATCATAAAAGATTTTATATCGAAAATGGAGCGATCGTTAAGTTCTCAAATAATTACTGGGATGAAGGAGAAGTTGTAGTACTTAACGCGAGTGATTTGGATAGTGCTGATTTCGATTATGCATATCCTAGTTTATGGAGTGAATTGGAAGATATTGAGTCTAACGACCTATATAATGCTGATGTTTTGATTAACATTGATAGTACTAGAGTAACAATAACTTATCCACAAGAAAATTTTGCAGATCTTAGGTCTTCTTTAGGATCAAGTACGCAAACAACACCAAGATTCAATGATGTATACAATCCTCAAGACGGGATGTTTGATGAGTTTGAAGCTTATTGTGCTCGTAGACAATATGGGTCAAGTACCAATATTGATGATTTAGGGTGGACTGCTGGTCATGGACCATTAGATAATCCAACTGATTATTACGAATACATTGGGTCTTACGTAGTTTATAGAACATCAGCTGATATGTATAGCAATATTCCAGGTTATTATCAGGATTCAGAGGATGGATTAGGAGATAATATTCCAAAAGATGAATATTCGACATGGTTAGATCTTAACAATGATGGTTTCTTAGATATTGAAAATGGCTTATATGATTCGGGAGAAAGGTATGTTGACTACAATTATAATGGTGTAAGAAACGATAATAGCGGTTTTTTATTACCAGATTCATATTTGGATGGGATGACATATCAAAACTTTAATAATACTGTAATGAAATTCAAGGGTAATTATACAAATCAGATAAATAAATTTCATATGATAAAGACTGGTTTTGAGCTGGCTTTGAATGATTTTGACTATTACAGCCTAAGTAATCCTTTTGTCAATTATATTGATGATGATGGTGCTGTAATTGATGGAGATCCTTATCCTGCTTATGGAGATCAGAAAACGTCTTATGATTATTCACCGACTGAATTTTCTATGTATGTGCAAGATAAAATGGAATTTGAAGATTTAGTGGTCAATGCAGGTATTAGACTTGATATAAGAACTCTAGATCAAGCAGCCGTTGATTATTATAATGACCAACAAGACGAAGAAGAAGTGGGATATGAAGAAGAGTTGGATCAAACAATATTTGCAATAAGCCCAAGATTTGGGATTTCTCATTCAATTTCTGAAACTTCAAAACTGTTTTTCTCATACGGGCATTTATACCAAAAACCAACTTATACACAAGTTTTTGCGCCAAATACAGCAGCAGACGTAGCCAATCCACTATTTGGTAATATGAATCTTGGTTATCAAAGAAATGTGCAGTATGAACTAGGGGTTGTTAATGAGCTAGGACTCTATTTGATAGATATAACAGGCTATTTTAAGGATATTTACGATATGATAAACACAAAACAAATCGAAGATCCTGTAGAACCTGTAACAATTTATTATAACTCTGATTATGGTAAATCAAGAGGTGTAGAAGTATCTGTGGATAGAAGTTTGAAAGATCATTATTTATGGGGTTTATCTTACACATTGTCGTATGCATACGGAAAATCATCTGATGAAGAATCTAATATGTTTGAAGATGCTGTTGAAGTAAAAGAATTCCCTCTAAACTGGGATGAAAGACATTCGTTATCTACTTATTTTACTTTACTATTTGGTAGGGGGGAAACATTATTTGATCTTCCTTATACAGATAACTGGTCATTTGGTTTGAATACAAGTTTTGGAAGTGGATACCCATTCACACCAACTACTGATTATTATAGACCTGAAATAGTAGCAGAAAAAGATATTGAAACGAATTCAGAGAGAATGCCTTGGACATCAAATACAGATATTAAATTTAGTAAAACTTTTGCTTTTTCCGGTGAAAATAATGTTTCTTACGGAAATTTAAAATTTGAGTTTAATGTTTATAATGTATTTAATAAGATAAATGTATTTGAAGTTCATACCGACACAGGAAGTTGGTGGAGAAGAAGTGAAGCCTATTACGAGGATGATCAAAACTCAAATTTTGCTGAAGTGAATGCTAATCCAGCAAGAATTGCAGAGAGAAGACATTACAAGTTTGGTGTAAGCTATGCGTGGTAATGATATGATATCTAATGATAAATTAAAATAATTAGGAGACTGATTAATGAAAATCTATAAGCAAATGACCATATTACTAGTTTTGATTGTAATGATGTCAGCTTTTACCAAATCAGCCCCAAGTGTTGATAATGAGACGGGTGACCTTGGTATAACTAAAGCTTCTAAACCCGATGTTCTAAATAGGGTTCATAGGGCTGGTTTACTATGGCTGAACGTGACGAATATGGGGCATTATGGAAATCCAAAGAACTTTAGAGATCCATGTACAAGAAGAACTGCAGTGTCAGGAGAATTACCTGGTGGATCAGACACTGATTTTTTGTTTGCTGGAGCATTGTTATTTGGAGGTTATAAGAATCTAGATGCAATTAATGGTGCAATACCTTTTGAAGGGCCTTATGTTACTACTGCTTATGCTGGTTGGGACGGTAACCCTATTATGCCTAATGAATGTTGGCCTACATTATTCGATGCTGATGGTGGTGGCTCAGGGGATATGAAAGAAATGTCAAATGTTGAAGGAAAAATAAGTTGCCTTTTTGAGGAAGTTTATGATCCTGCAGCAAATGCTGAAGAGCAGTTCAATACGATGTATACGGATAAGTATGTCAATTCATCCTATACAGGAGAAGATGTATTTGATTTAAGAGATCATATACCATTGGGTATAGAAGTAAGGCAGAAAAGTTATGCATGGTCTTATGAATATGCACAGAAATTCATTATTATAGACTATACATTATATAACATGTCAGACGAAAAGCAAAATCTCTATGATTTTTTTATGGGAGTGTATTTAGATTGTGATATTGGAATGCCAGGAGATGGAACAGGATTTCATGCAGATGATCTTGGTGGATTTATCCAAAAATGGGAAGATCCAATACCCGATCCTGCAACAGGAGAACGTAAAATTCATAATCTAAACCTTGCATGGGGAGCGGATAATGATGGTAGAAATTATAACGGGACTGATACTAGCCCGTCAGAACCCGGAGCAGGTGCGCCTTTAGACGGAGCAACTGGTATTGTAACAGTTAGAGTACTTAGAAACCCAAATCCAAATTTAAGATATGCATTTAATATGTATGTTGCGGACTCACGTAGTGAAAGTATTGATTGGGGACCAAGATGGAAGCCAGGACTTCATGGTCCGGATGATGCTCCTATTGATGGTGAAATTCCATTACCATGGGATTATGATTTAACTGCAGCACAGCTAGGTTACGATGATTATAATCAAGATAACTTGACAAATGACGGAGGTCAGGAACTATTTGGTGGTAGAGTAGAGGGAAGACCAGCCGGAGATAAAGGTAAATATATGGTCATGTCAAATGATGAATTTGACTATAATCAGTATGATCTTATAGACGTTGATCGTGGGAACTTTGATGACCCTGATTATCTAGATGAAAATAATCCAGCAGACGTACAATTTATGCAAGCGAATAAATGGCAACCATGGATTACTCCTGATGAGGTAGATGCAGAAAATCCAGTTACAGATGGTTCTATACGAGATAGGAATGACCTTGCAAATGGAAGAGATACAAAATACATCTTATCTTTTGGACCTCTCGGAACTGAAAAAACGATCAGCTTTGCATATGATTCAAACAAGGATGGCAATGTTGATAGTTTAGACACACCAATGGATAAAACAATTTGGGAATTTGGTTATAGAGATTCTCTTAAACTTACATTGGCATTCATTGTAAACGATAATTTTCATACATCACTTGATCAAGATCCAAATTACGATGATATAGATCTTGAGGATACTGCTGGTGGAATTGACAAGTCGTTATATGAAAAAGGATGGTATGATGCCTTATATAATGTTGTATGGGCTGAGAAAGTTTATGATATACCGATGCATGATACATCAGTTAAAACTCTTGAGTACCCTGAAGGAGCGGGTGATGGTTGGTATGGAGAAGATGTAGGATCTGATGGTATATTTGCAACTGGAGTTGATGTGACAGAATGTTGGTGGAATGATCCGGTGGAAACCTATCTTGCTCCTGATGCTGATAAAAGTGAAGGAAATGAAGAATTAGATGACTTTATTACACCATTTACAGATACTTACGGAAATCTTGCAACATCAGAAGATGATCTTCTTCCAAAAGGAAGAGAAATTGCAGAAGAAGGTGTTGGTACTACCGCAGGTGGTTATGGATATATGGTAAAGTATATCGGGCCTAATGCAGCTTATAATGATCAATGGGTTAGATATGGTTTTGGTAACAATAATATCGATATTGGAGACGGAGTTCCGGATTTTACAGGACCACCACCACCACCATCACCAAAAATTGAAGTAAGTTACGATGGTAATGATGTGATTGTAAAATGGGCTTCTAAAGAGTTTTCAGTTAACGAGTCAGGTTTTGAAACCTACTCTGGACCTGAAGAATTCAAAGATCCTTTTACAAGGATTAAAGATTTTGAAGGTTATCAGGTTAGATTATCTCCTGATTTGCAACAGCAAAATTATGTAGAAATATTTAGTGTAGACAAAAAAAATTATGTATATGAGAATCTTGGAGAGACTGGTGATTACTTAGACAGACCATTCTCTATAGAAGAAAGAGATAGCCTTCATGCCAATGGTTTGGATATAATTTCTGCAGAAGGCACAATGTATCAAATTATACCATTTGGAGATAATAGACCAATAGCCAATGATACTACTTCTGTATCTCACTTCGAACAGGGAGTTTATGAGTATAGTTCTACTGCAACGACAAAGGACATTATAATGGAGTCTTTTGCTGGTACTGACAGTATTGCAACGGTGGATTACTTTCAGTATGAATTCAAACTGTTGGATAAGCTGTATGCTAGAGAGAGTTACATAGCTGTAACTTCAACGGACTTTGGTGATCCTGCAACCGGAACACCTGCATTAAAATCTAATCCGACAGTTAATGGTTCTTCGGTTATACCAACTAAACTGAGCAACACGGAAGATGTAGTCGTTGTTCCTAACCCATACCGAGGAGATGTTGATTACTTTGACTTAGGATGGGAAAATATTGGTGGTGAAGAGGATGAATGGCAAGAGCAAGACAGGAAGATAGTTTTTATGAATATACCATTAAGATCTGTAATCAGAGTTTATACTCTAGCAGGTGATCTTGTAAAGACTATTGCTCATAATGGCAACGCAAGAGTTGATGTAAGGTATCAGTATGGAGAATATGGAGCAGCCTGGGATCTGATAAACGAAAATGATCAGGCTGTTGTTTCAGGTATATATTTATTTAGTGTACAGGATGCTGATGACGATAGTTATGAGCAGATCGGTAAATTTGTAATTATTAAATAACGGAGTAGGAAATGAAAAAAATAATATTAGTATTTATCGTACTGCTCATATCGATGCTCTTTTATTCCTGTGAAACAGAGTACAAGGGTTCAGTACCGACTAATACAGAGCCAAAACTGATAATCTATGACACGTCAGATATAATCAGTAGTAAACTAACTAAAATACAATGGTATGGAAACGATTCAGATGGTACAAAAATGACATACTATTATTGTGTTACAACAGATACCACACTAACAGTAGATAATGCATCATCTGCTTTAGCAGGTAAATGGAAACAAACATCTAATTCTTATGTGGATATTTCAATGCCTTTTGCAAAATATAACGCAGATACGATGTTTGTCGATAGTTCTATTTATACCGATCCATTAGAAGGTATTGAAGTAAAAAGATATATTGTTCATTCCGAATTCTTTTTGTATGGTGTTGATGAGGATGGCGGAATGACAGAAACAGTATCAAAGAAATTTGGAAGAACGAACAGAATACCAAAGCATCCAATGGTAAACTCAAAAAAACTGGATGTTTTTGGATATGACCAGTATTGGTTCACTATTGGACCGGATTCTGCGGTAATGGTGCTTAGTAAGGAAACATCGTTTTGGAAACCAATTGATTTCAAATGGATGGGTTCAGATCCTGATGGTCCGGATGTTGATCTTGAATTCAAATGGGAATTAGTGGCATTAGACGATTCAGGTGATTCAATTGAAGTTATTGATCATTCAAATGACTGGTCTATAAGTTATTTGTCTGTTGAGTTTTCTGATATAATATTCAACTATAATAATGAAGGTAAATATTCATTTAGAGTATATGTTAGAGATGATGCATTGGAACAATCAGAAAATCATGCAACAGTTAACTTTGAAGTATATGCACCTCAATTAGACAGAGGAATTCTTCTCATTGATGATACTGACCCAACTCTATATCCTCAGCAATTTACATCTAAGCTGTATATGGGGAATCCAAATGCAGATAGCACAACTGTGTTCTATGAATCATTATTAAAGTATGCTGGTTTTGAACCTGAAGGTGCAAGTTTCGCTCCGGATGATTCTTTAAATCTTTATAGAATAAAGAGATTCTCAAAAAAAATTGTAACTGTAGGATGGGATTACATTTGGGATGATCACGACCTTGATCCTTCTACCCCAATTCAAATAGTAGATTCTGTTGAAATAGAACGAGGATTTTACTCACCGGATATAAGAGAGTTAAGTAGATATAACCTTGTTATTATTACTTCAGATGATCGAGGTAATTCAAACGGTGTTGATTTTAAAGGGCAGGAACCTTATACGGGATATGGAGAGTATTTATCAAGTTATCTTGATATAGGTGGAAATGTAATGGTACTAGGTAATTCTGTATTAATGGGTGCATTATATTCATCACCGGATCAATTACCTATAAATGCCTATAAAGCCCCTTATAGACAGGTGTTTGATCCTGGCGCAGTTGCAACATCAACATTAAGTGATAATACATTAGAATTCTTCAGAGATTATTTTGGTATTTATTCAATGACATTTCCGGAACAGAAGTCATACTTTATGGAAAATTCTACTAGGCAAACATGTAAAGATGATCATCAGCTAGCGGATAATTATGATTTTATAGGTATTACTCCTTATGAACATATTGATGATATAAATATAAAAGAAATGAGAATTGATAGTGCACGAGTAAATGATGCATGGTGGGATAAAGATGAATCGGGTACTATTAGAAAATTATCTTTAAAAGATAATGGTACTGTATTTTCAGGAGTTCCAACAATACAAGCTTTTAAGGGAGAGGCTGTTTACAAGTATAAATCTGTTTATTCTCTTGATAGAGATCCATCTAATGATTCTTTAGTAGTTGATGGTGATCTTACACACTCTCTTTTTTGGACTAATAGATTAACCGGAGAGAAAGGTCCTATCTTGGAAAAATCCGGAACGATAGCTACTCGATATATTGCTGATGGAGATATATTCAGAACTGCATTCTTTGGAATGCCAACGTATTTCTTGGATAATTCAGATAATCAAGTAAGTGAAATGTTTAAAGCAATGGTAGACTGGTTCGAAATTAAATAAAGTTAAGGGGAATAAAATGAATAAAGTACTGCTAATATTTATGATGCTTATCATAGTCTTTGTACCTTCTTCTTTGGCACAGGATAAAGCGGGAACAGCCGGTATGCCATTTTTGAAGATAGATGTAACTGCAAGAGCCTTTTCAATGGGAGGAGCTTTTATTGGTTTATCGAATGACGCATCTACTTTGTACTATAATCCGGCAGGATTAATAAATCTGAAACATATGGAATTTGTAACAACACACAATATGTATCTTGCTGATATAAGTTACAATTATTTGGGTGCTACTTATCCATTGCCACAATTAAATGCGGGAATGGGATTACAGGTTGCTTATCTTTCAACAGGTGATATAGATGAGACTACAATTAAATTTCCGAATGGAACAGGAAGAACATTCAGTGCTTATGACTTTATGGTAGGTGCTTCTTATGCACAGATGCTAACACCAAAGTTTTTTGTTGGTGGAACATTAAAGTTCTTAAGCGAAGGCCTTGCGGATGAAAAAGTATATACTGCTGCAGGTGATGTAGGTACATACTATAATACAGGATGGCAATCACTGATCTTTGGAATGTCGATTAGAAATTTCGGAGGAAATTATTCGTACATTAGTGAAGACACACCGTTACCAATGTTATTTATATTCGGTTTGAGGTATGCACCTATTGATGATAAGGTGAATAGACTGGATGTACTATTGGAAGCAGCACATCCATCTGATAATAGTGAGTATATGGTGTTAGGATTGGAGTATTCATATGAGAATATGTTCTTTCTTCGATTCGGTAGAAAATTTGATAATGATGAATATTGGATCACAAAAGGTGATGATATAGAAGTTGCATCCGACGAAGAATCTCCAGATTCTGAGCTGTATTACGAAGAAAGTGGTATTAACTGGATGGGTACAAGCTTAGGACTTGGATTTAATATGGAATCAATGGGATTGAAAATTGATTATGGTTGGAAGCATATGGGGTATTTGGGAATGACCCACATGATCACACTTGGTTACACGTTGAAATAAGTTAGAATTAAAGAATAATAAAATAAGGAGGAGTCGAAAATGTTTAAGAAAATCACGGTAGTTTCTCTAGTGCTCATTTTTTCATTGTCTATGGCATTGGATAATGTGGATAAGCTAAAAACAAGAAAAATGGTAAAATGGAATAAAGTAAATGACACTAAGAGTAGTGCAAGTTCAAGTTCAAAACTACCATATGTAGCAGAATTTGGTACAACTTTTGATCAAGGATTCAATGGATATGGTTGGGGAAATAGAACTGGAAGAAGGATAGAGACAAACATGGATCCAGCAACAGGTTTAATGATTGGAACCCATTTTAGAAATAATGATTTGTCAGCCTCAGCAGCAGGTGGGGCTATTGGTGGAATGATAGGTGTTTGGGATACAGCTTTTTTAGGAAATTCTTCAACGATTTATGGAGAATCTATTTATCAGGACGGAGCTGTAGGTGAACCAGGTGGTAGATATGTTGCTTCTTGTGCGTTTATTAACGGATTTTACTTCGGTGTTTTCAATGATTACGATCTAGTTGGTCCTGGAACACCACCTTATGGAGAAACATCACAGCCAATGTTCACTGTATGTGATGCAACATGGGGTTATGATGATTTATTATGGACAACAGACAGAGTTGAAGCTACAGAGGGTGGAGCAGTAGTTCCGGATGCTTGGACAGGTTCCGGTGATGTTGTTTATGAACAAGCTACTGGTTTATATCATTGGTCTCAAGTATGGAATTCAGGTCTAGCAAATGGAGCTGAATCTGTATGGTCTGTAGTAAATGGACAATCTTTAACTCCGGACGTTCCTGAAAGTTGGATATGGACAGATTATCAGGATTTAGGTTTTAATTGTACTGATTCATTAACTGGTGAATTTGAAATGGGTGATCTATATCCGGCTTTCTGTAAGGATATATATGGAAATGGTACAGGATATGGCATTATGATTGGAAATGCAGTTCAAGTAGATGATTCTGTTATGAATTCTTTAGGTCAGACAGTAGCTCCAAACGCAAAAATATCATATATGTACACAACAAACTGGGGTGCAGAAGATGATGGTGGTGGTTATTCTCCTAATTGGATATCAGATGGTGGACAATTATTCCAAATAGAAAGTAAAGATCTTTTTGATTGGTTTGGTGAGGAGATAATAACTAGAGATTCTATTGGATGGGATGATATACTCGAAGAAACGATTTGGGATACAACAGAAGTTATACCTATGGATGATCCATCAATACAACATAATGTATCGGTTATAGCAACTGAATACAATGCAGTTCATTTACTTATTAGAGTATGGGCAGGTTCTTTAAACTCTCCAGGTTCTTATTACCCATTGGGAGGTAATGATTTTAGGGGTGGTTATTACCATGTTAGAGGTCAGATATCTGATACTGGAGTAACTTGGAGTAAAGCTACGATGATAGCAGGAAATATAGATAATTATATTGATGCTGACGCAGATGGAGATTATGACTTTGAGTATAAATATTACAATAGTAATAGTCTGAGTATTGGTTATGCTGGATTCGGTCAAGTTTATGCTTCATGGATGGATAAACCAACAAGTAGAGCCGTTGCAAACCCTTTTGCAGATCTTCAAGATGCATGTCTTTATAAAGATGATGCTTATTTTTCTATTTCTGGAGATGATGGAGATACTTGGCAAGTAGATTACCTTGATTCTGTATTGTGGGATACTGGTGAAATTTGGGTTATGCCGGTAGGTTATAACTTAACAAATACAGGTAAAGTACACGAAGCTGCATGGGCAGTAGCTAAAAACGGAACTCAAGAAACTGGTGAGTTGACTTTATACGGAGTATCACAGAGTTATGATCCTAATGCTTTGACTAATCCTGATAATGACAGTATGATGTGTTATGAGCAATTTTATAATATTTGGAAGATAACAGGTACCATGACTAATGGTATTGAGGCGGAAGAAGTTTCAATGGTAAATGACTTTGAATTAATGCAGAACTATCCAAACCCATTTAACCCTAGTACTAAGATCAGTTTTAAGATCCAAAATGAAGCTAAGGTTAAACTTACTGTATTTAACTCAAATGGTGAGACAGTAGCATCATTAGTTAATGGTAAAATGGCAAAAGGACTTCACAAAGTTAATTTCGATGCTTCAAAATTAAACTCTGGAGTTTACTTCTATCAGTTAGACGTAAGCGGAATGAAGACAACTAAGAAAATGGTATTAGCTAAATAATATCATTAAGGATCTCCGTGTCAAGCACGAAGATGACAACTTAAAAAGGGAGTTTTTACTCCCTTTTTTTATTGCTAAAATTAATTAAAATGAATAGTATTCTGATTGAAGAAAAAGACTAAAGAGTGGTAGAAAATAATATGAAAAATATAATAATAATTTTACTTGTTTTATTATTTGGCAAAGCTTTTTCGATTGAAAAAGAAACAGTAAAAATGATAAATAAATATTCAGGCAAAAATAAAAAAGCATTACTAGAGATGGTAGATTCTAAAAAAGGTAAAACCCTAGAATATATCAATTTTATATTAGATAATTCATCAGCGAATGATCTTGCCGTGCTTACTCCTGAGTATATACTTGAAAGTGTTGAGTATGCAATTAAATCAAAAGAATTCTTATATTCAAAGCAATATGATGATAATATATTCAAACATTTTGTGTTGCCATTAAGAATGTCTCAAGAACCATTTGAAGAATGGAGAAAAGAATTCTATACAGAACTCAAACCGATTGTAGAAAAGATAGAAGATATTGAAGAGGCTGCAATAGCTATAAATTTCTGGGCATATGAACAAATGACTTACAAATCAACTCACGGTAGGGATCAAGGCCCGATCACGACAATGAAAAGAGGCTGGGGACGATGCGAAGAAATGATGATAATTTATATGGCTGCTGCAAGAAGTGTCGGAATACCAGTCAGATCCGCAGGAGCACCATTCTGGAATTTTACAGATAATAATCATGCGTGGGTTGAAGTATGGACACCTAAAGGATGGAAATATCTTGGCGAACCGGCAAATAGGTTAAATAAAACCTGGTTTTCTCATACGACTTTAAGGGCATCTTTAATTACTTCAAGAGCTTTTGGAAATTATGAAAGTAAAAATGTGATCAAAACTGAGAACAAGTCAACATTGCTAAGCTCGATAGAATATTATACGGATAAATATGATGTAAGTAAGATCATGGTTGATGATGAGGATGGCCAACCAATTGAAGGAGCTTTAGTAACGCTTTATGCAGTGACTTATGGTGGAATTATGCCATTGATAGATGCAAAAACTGACCAATTCGGTCAAGTATCAATACCAATCGGTAAAGGATCTGTTTTTGTTACAGCTTATGATAATAAATCGAAGTTCGGTTATGGACTTTTCAACAGCCTTGAAAATGGACCTGAATTCAGACTCATTCTGAAAGAAGATAATGAGAAGATCGACATTAGTGTAAACTACAAATTTCAAATTTATCAAAGTGAATTCAAGCACGATAGTTTACAGAAAGAATATTTCAATGGTACATTCGACATAAAGAATCAGCTGGCAAACGAAAAAAGAAAAAATAAATTTAAAAACTATGAGAGAACTTCAGAATTTGTAGAATATTTTCAACGAAGTTTAAATAAGAATATAGATACTGGTTATTTCAAGAGACAAAAAAAATATTTGGATAAATGTAATTCATTAGGAGAAAATACTTCTGAATTTTTGAAGGTATATGAGAGTATTAAGGTCAACAAGAGTAAAAATTATATTTTAACAACCATGATAGAAAAATGGAATGAAAAAGAACTTAATGAAATTCCTGATAGTCTAACAATTCATGATCTGGTTGATATTTATTATGAAGGTAGAAATAAATATATAAAAGTAGTCCCTGATACTATGTTTACAAATAATGTGATCGGTTCTACATGGAAATCTGCCACACCACCTCAAAATGGTTGGCAAAAAGAACTTTACAGTAAAATTAAAGACTTAAGATCTTACAATATGAATACCACTGTAAAAGATATTCTTTCATGGGTTGATTCACAAGTCGAGGTAGACAGTAATTTTACCTACAGTTATTATGCGGGATCATTAAATCCGGTACAAATATTGAATATGAAATCAATTCCTCCATTCTACAGAACTAAGATAATTAATTCATCATTGAAATTATTAGGGATCCCTGTACAGTGGAAAGGAAGATTAGAGTACTATAACGGAAAAAAATATGTAAGTGTTGAAAGTAAAACAACTGGCAAAAAAGATTCTCAGGAAAGAGAAATTCGATTGTCACTGTTTGTTGATGACGAACAAGTAAAAGCTGATCCATGGAGCAACTTCTTACTTGGAGAATATAATAAGGGTGTTATCGAATCTTCATATTTTGATGGTAAGAATGATTCTTTGGATTACATATTAACACTTCCACAACAGGATGAAAAGTTCTTGTATGTTGAATCTGCAATAAGAAACTCTAATGGTGATGCCAATGTTGTAATAAAAAGCATCAATAACGATGATAATGAACTTACAATAAAGTTAAATACTCCAAAAGAATATTTAGATACTTCATCTGAGCTATCAGAAAAAGCGATATTAAGTATTATTGAGCTCACATCAACTATTCCTGATGAAAAGACCAAGATAATTCTTATCAGGGGAGTTATACCTAATGAACCCACAAAAAGAATGCTTAACCTATTGACTGAAAAATCTGCAAAATTCAATGAACTTGATGCTTCTATTGTTATATACACAGAATTGAGAGATAATAATGATATTAAAAATATATCAGCAGAAAATATTATTAAAAAACAAGGTGAGATACTCATTCCGGAAACTTCGGATGAATCGTATCCAATAATCTTATTAGTAGATAAAGACAACAAGATATTATTTGCTTCAAAAGGGTATAATATGAGTATAGCAGATCTACTTTTAAAGAAGTTAAAGAATCTAAAAAAATAGGTTGAGAAACATATATTTAAGAAATTAAAAAAATAGGTTGAGAAACATATAACTAACTAATATATTTTCATCGAACTATGGCACTGAGTAAAAAAAGAAAAAGAAAGAGGATCTTGATCATTATCGTTAGTATTATGATACTGTTAGCAAGTTATTATCTTTTTTTTCAGGGACAATTCTCGGTTTTTAGATTAATTGAAGATAAAAAGTTATACGAAGAGAAGAAAATAGAAGTTGAAGTGCTTGAGAAGAAAATTGAACAACAAAAAGAAAGTAATGAACTCTTAAAAAATAAAGACCCTTTTGAAATGGAGAAAAAAGCCAGAGAGCAGGGAATGGTAAAGGAAGGGGAAAAAATATATAAATATAAAGTTGAAAAGGAGAATGAAAATGGCCTTTAATCTAAGAAATAGAAACTTCCTAAAGCTTCTGGATTTTACTCCAAAAGAGATAAGATTTCTACTTAAGTTATCAAGTGACCTAAAAGAAGCGAAATATACTGGAACCGAAGTACAGAAGTTAAAGGGTAAGAATATTGCGTTGATCTTTGAAAAAGCTTCAACAAGAACAAGATGTGCCTTTGAAGTTGCTGCTTATGATCAGGGTGCTCATGTAACATATCTTGGACCTTCAGGTTCACAAATTGGTTACAAAGAATCAATGAAAGACACTGCTAGAGTTCTTGGTGCAATGTATGACGGTATCGAATATCGTGGTTTTGGTCAAGAGATCGTAGAAGAATTGGGAGCATATGCAGGTGTTCCAGTATGGAACGGACTTACTACAGAATACCACCCAACTCAGATCCTAGCTGACTTTTTAACAATGATGGATAATTCAGATAAGCCACTAAGTCAGATTTCATTCAGTTATCTTGGTGACGGAAGAAACAATATGGGTAATTCACTTATGGTCGGTGCAGCAAAGCTTGGAATGGATTTCAGAATGGCAGCTCCAAAATCTGCTCAACCTGAGAAGAAACTTGTTGATGAATGCAAGAAGATAGCAAAGGAAACAGGAGCTAAGATATTGATCACAGAAGATGTAAAGAAAGCTGTAAAAGGTGTTGATTTCCTTTATACTGATGTTTGGGTATCTATGGGAGAACCTGATTCAGCATGGAAAAAGAAGATCAAGCAAATGTTACCTTACCAGGTGAATAAGAAAGTTGTAAAAGATACTGGCAATCCAGATGTTAAATTCCTTCATTGCTTACCAGCATTTCACAATAGAGACACAATTAAGGGCGAGGAGATATACCAGAAATATAATGTTAATGGTATGGAAGTAACTGATGATGTGTTTGAATCAGAGAATTCATTGGTTTTTGAGGAAGCGGAAAATAGACTTCATACTATCAAAGCTGTAATGGTTGCCACGCTCGGTTCTTAAATTTATTTTAAAAAACCTAAGTTTAAAATATTATATGAGTTATTAAAGGTGATCTTCGGATCGCCTTTTTTATTTATAGAATTATTTAAGTTGATATAAATAGATATGATTTCTATATTTACAGCTGAATTATTGCAAAGGAGAAAACATGAGTATCATAGCAGGTATAGTCGGAATTACCAATACAGGAAAGACTACTATTTTTAATGCTCTGACATCGTCAGAAGCAGAATCAACAAGTTATTCGTTTTCAACAGTTAAGCCAAACATTGCGATAGTTGATGTACCTGATAAAAGGGTAGACACGATTTTTGAACATATTACTTCAAATAAGAAAGTATATAATAACCTGGAGATAATGGATATAGCCGGTCTTGTAAAAGGATCTGCCTCCGGTGAGGGATTGGGGAATAAATTTCTCGGAGATATTAAGCAGGTAGACGCTGTATTACATGTGGTTCGTTGCTTTGATGATGAAAATATTATTCATGTTGATGGTTCTGTGAATCCATCCAGAGATATGGAAACTATTGATGCCGAACTTATAATGAAAGATCTTGAAACTGTAGAAAATAGATTAGCCAAGAATGACAAATTGATCAAAGCCAGAAATAAAGATGCAATTGCTTTACAACCTATATATGAAAAGCTAAATTCTGTAATGTCAGAGTTAGAACACCCAAGATCGTTAGGTCTTAACGAAGATGAATTGAAATTGATCAGAGATATGAACCTTCTGACATTTAAGCCAATGATATTCGTATGTAACATTTCAGAAGATGAATTGATGGAGGGAAAAGATTCTGATTATACACTAGCAGTAAAAAAATATGCTGCAGAAAGAAATTATGGAGTAGTTTCTATCTGTGGTAAAGTTGAATCTGAAATTGCATTGCTTGATGAAGAAGAAAAGAGAGAGTTCTTAACGGATTACGGACTTGAAGAACCGGGATTGAACTTATTATTAAAAGAAACTTATTCATTACTTGGTCTAAGCACATTCCTTACAGAAGGTGAGATAGAAGTTAAAGCGTGGAATATTAAAAAAGGAATGACAGCCCCACAAGCTGCCGGAGTAATTCATACTGACTTTGAAAATAGATTTATTAAGGCTGATGTAATATCTTACGATGATTTTGTTGAGAGTGGATTTGATAGAGCTGTAGCAAGACAAAATGGAAAAGCAAGATTGGAAGGTAAAACCTATATTGTTCAGGACGGAGATGTTATTATTTTCCGATTCGGAAAATAATGGAATTAAAAGTAATTAGACATAAAACATCAAAAGAATTCTTCGAAGGATTTTATCCTGAAGCGCAAGTAGGATCTTATGCATATCAATTGGAAAGAATGTTTGAGCAAGGTTCGGCTGTTGAAGGAGACCTTTTCGTAGTAACAGATAAAGAAGAACCGTTGATTTCTTTGGAGATTTACAGAAATAATACCCGCAGAATCTTAGAAAAAATGCCTATACTCGCAATTGGAATTCAGGTTAATAGCAAAGAATACGTTGAGGCATTAGCTTTGATCTTTGATCATCTCAGTGAAGATATGATCTATGGAGATATTCAGAAAAAATTAGAGATCGCTATTATTGAAAATTATGAATTTTACAATGAACTTAAGGCTGTAATTGATAAGTTTGGCTATAAAACGATAATTAAAACAATTAATTATGCTGTAGACCCAGAAGAAAATTATGATATGGAAGTTGAAGATCATAATTCAAAGAAATTCATAGACTATCCTGTAGATGATAGATTTGATCTTTTGTCAGACAGTATAAACCACGCACTTATTAATGATCTTTCATCAGAAAAATTGTACTTGGATCTTTTGGAAGAAGGATATCAGAGTGAAGAACTTTGGGAAGTAATATTATACAATGGTAAAATGCTAGGTTATATTTTGCCTGTTTTTAAGAATGGTTTGAAAAATTCTATTGAGATGATCGACTATGGTTTAAAAAGTTCAGATGATATATTTCAAAAGATCACGATAAATAGACTAGTAGAAATCGCAAAAGATAACGATGTTGAAGATCTTACCATAAATGTTAATGATTCTGATACATGTTTTGTGAATTTGGCAAAAGAGTTGAAGTTGACTAAAAATCATATAACTGAAAAATTTTTAAAAGTATAGAAATTGGTGATCACTGTGGATAAAGAGATACTATTTTTTTTTAACAGAACTATTCATTCAGATATATTGAATCCAGTGTTTGTATTTTTCTCAAGCAGAGTTGCAGCTCTACTCTTTTTGATCTTTCCAATAGTCCTTCTTATAAAAGGATACAGAGCAAAAGACAAAAAATTAGTTAAAGAAATATACATAATGCTGATAGTAACCGGGATTACAATAGCATTGGCAGATATTATCTCTAGCAGGATATTCAAACCTTTTTTTCAAAGACCAAGACCTTGCCAAACCATAGCAGATCTTTGGTTCTGGAAAAAGAAAAGTGGAATGTGGGTGTTGACAGATGGAGTAAAGAGCTTTAAAGGATCTTTTTCTTTTGTATCATCACATGCTTCAAATTCAATGGGCGTGGCAGTTCTATGGAGTATGTTTTATAAAAAGTGGGCATGGTTATTTATTCCTATAGCGCTTTTAGTAGGAATTTCCAGAATGTATCTTGGAGTACATTATCCATCAGATATTATCGGAGGTTTTGCACTTGGAAGTTTTATCGCGATATTTTGCAAATATCTCATTATGATTCTCAAGAAGAAATATATAAAAGATTAAAATAATCTTGATAGCGGATTTTTCATATATTTTTTAATATTGATTTTACATATAGTGAATTGTATATTAGCAAGGTAAAGCTCTAAACAAAGCAAAGATTAGTATAATTGAGGAAATTTTATGAGTAATCTGAAAATTCTTGTGGTTGATGATGAAGAGAATATGCTGAATATGCTGAAGAGCTTTTTCTTGATCAACGAATATGATTGTAAAACGGCCACAAATGGATTAGAAGCTTTAGACGTAATAAAAAAAGATCATATTGATATTGTTATTACAGACATGAAAATGCCAGAAATGGATGGAATGGAGCTTTTGAAGGTCATAAGAGAAAAGCATGAGGATATTTCAGCCGTGATCATGACTGGATTTGCAGAAGAATATACTCAAACTGAAGCTTTAAATCTAGGAGCAGAGGGTTACATTACAAAACCTTTTAGAAACAAAGAATTACTTTTAATACTCGATAGAATTCAAGAACTCAATAAATTCGAGTAGTTTTTTTATCCCAATTATCGATAAGGAACTCGAATGGGTTTGTTTTACAGAATATTTTTAATATTTATTTTTATTTTTCTAAGCTGTACACCTATCACTCAAGACAAAAATATTTCTATCAAAGAACAGATAAAAGAAAAGATAGCGATTGAGCCAAAGCAAAAAAAGAAACCAATATCAATAGTAGATAAGCCAATCGTAAAAAGCACTAAAAATGTAAGAGTTGGATTGGTTGAAAATGAGAAAAAGATAATATTTTCATTTAAAGGGTCATATTCCATTTATAATGAACAAAAGATGATCTTTAAAAAGCAACAATCTACTGATACCTGGAAAGCATATCTTACTAAAGACAAAATTCTTTGTGTTGAAAATGTAAACACAGGTGAAAAGGTAGCTGTAAATAATAAAATAATTTTTAAACCTGAGCAGATAGCTTCATATATAAAGCTAGGTAAGATAAAATCAGGCAAAGGTTGGCATTGGGAAAACACAAAATCTCGGAGCTATAAAGGAAATATAGAATTTATCAAATTCAAAGGTAAGATCACAGTTGTAAATGATGTTGGTATTGAGCAATATCTATACGGTGTTGTTCCTTCAGAGATGTCAGCATTATCACCATTTGAAGCATTAAAGGCTCAAGCAGTGCTTGCAAGGACCAATGTATTTTCAGATCTGGGGAGAAAATATAAGGACAAACCTTATACATTATATAGCGATGTATATAGTCAGGTATATACCGGGATTAGTAAAACTCACGTAAGAGCAAATAAAGCAGTTGATGAAACAAGAGGTTTGATACTCAAAAATAACGAAAGACCTATTCAAGCTTTGTTCCACTCCGTGTGTGGTGGGCATTTAGAGTCAAATGATGTTATTTGGAGTGGTAATAAACTTAGTTATCTACCTTCAAAACCAGACAGAATTGGTGGTTTGGAAAAATACAACGACCTAAGCAACGAACGTTTATTTAAGAAATGGATAGATTCAAGACCTGATGCATATTGTAATATGGCGGATAAAAAAGTTGATAATGCACTTAATTATGCCAAAAAGTACTTTAGGTGGACCAAAAAGTATTCTCGTAATAAGTTAGAGCAGATCATAAAAAATAAAACTGGTAAGAACTTTGGATTTTTAAGGGATATACAGGTTGTTGGCAGAGGTAAGTCAGGTAAAGCAATTGCTGTGAAAGTGATCGGTTCAAAATCTACAATTACAATAAACAAAGAGTTGAACATTCGAAAAAAGCTATCTAGCCCACCTTTATACAGCGCTAATTTTTATGTTATCAAAAACGGTAGCGATTTTATATTTAAAGGAGCAGGTTTTGGACATGGAACCGGAATGTGTCAGATCGGAGCATGTGGAATGGCATCACTTGGAAAGGATTTTATAGAAATATTAGATTTTTATTTTCCTAACACAAAATTAAGCAGTATTGAAAAAAGTAAATAAATTTTATTTTTTTATTAAAAAGTTTTCATTTTTTTTAAAAGTTTTCAAAGATTCGTTTTTTAACCAAAAAAAAGATTGACATTTAAATTTAATATTAGTATATTCGTTGCTCTGCGTAAAAGCAGGTTTTCTGTGCTGTAAAGAACAGCGGAAATTAGTGCCTGAAAACGCAAGGGAAAAGAGAACAGTAAAAATAACATAGATTATTTGGAGAAATTTAATGCCAACAATCAATCAGCTAATAAGGTTTGGCCGCAAAACGATCAAAAAGAAGACAAAATGTCCAGCTTTGGATGCATGTCCGCAAAAGCGTGGAGTATGTACTAAGATCACAACCTTAACACCAAAGAAACCTAATTCTGCACTAAGAAAAGTTGCCAGAGTAAGATTGTCAAATTCTCAAGAAGTTTGGGCTTATATTCCTGGAGAAGGGCACAACTTACAAGAGCACGCAGTTGTATTAATTAGAGGTGGAAGAGTAAAAGACCTTCCTGGTGTGAGATATCACATCATTAGGGGTACGCAAGATACTGCAGGTGTTGAAGGGAGATTGCAGTCTCGTTCAAAATATGGTGCGAAAAGACCAAAAAAATAAAATTTGTAGTAAGAGGATATAATGTCAAGAAGATCCAAAGCAATTAAAAGAAAGATTTTACCCGATCCAGTTTATAAAGATCTCGTAATTGCAAAATTCATCAATAATATGATGAAATGTGGAAAGAAATCTATTTCAGAAAATAATTTCTACACAGCAATGGAGATAATTGAGCAAAAGGAAAAGGGTAAGAAAGGTAATGAAATATTTAGGCAGGCAATTGAAAATGTAAAGCCGGTTCTTGAAGTTAAATCAAGAAGGATAGGTGGTTCAAATGTTCAAGTGCCTATTGAGATCAGAGCCGAAAGAAAAGAAGCTCTAGCTATTAGATGGGTTATCACCAATTCGAGAAAAAGAGGTGGTAAATCTATGGCTATCAAACTTGCAGATGAATTTATGGCAGCTTCCAAAAATGAAGGTGCTTCAGTAAAGAAAAAGGAAGATATGCATAAAATGGCAGAAGCTAACAAGGCTTTCGCTCACTTTAGATGGTAATATAATGGAATTAAGCAAGCTTAGAAATATTGGCATTATGGCACACATTGATGCAGGTAAGACTACAACTACCGAAAGGATATTGTATTATACCGGAAAATTGCACAAGATCGGAGAAGTGCACGATGGTACTGCTACTATGGACTGGATGGAACAGGAGCAGGAAAGGGGTATAACTATAACTTCAGCCGCAACAAAATGTGATTGGAAAGACCATACTATAAACATTATTGATACTCCTGGGCATGTTGATTTTACCGTTGAAGTGGAAAGATCTTTG
The DNA here is from genome assembly GCA_027858795.1 of Candidatus Delongbacteria bacterium. The sequence goes on from JAQICF010000058.1 coordinate 44,184, forward strand.
AGAGTTTTAGACGGAGCAATTGCTTTATTCTGTGCAGTTGGCGGAGTTGAGCCTCAGTCTGAGACAGTTTGGAGGCAAGCGGATAAATATAAAGTTCCAAGAATTGCATTTGTTAATAAAATGGATAGGACAGGAGCTGATTTTTATAATGTTCTTGATATGATCAGGGAAAGACTGGGTGCTAATCCAATAGCTCTGCAAATACCTGTTGGTGTTGGTGAAATGTTTTCCGGAATTATTGATCTTATTAATATGAAAGCAAGAATGTATAAGAAAGACGATGGGTTGATCTTTGAGGAAATGGATATTCCTGAAGACCTGATAGATATCGCCAACGAATACAGAGAGATAATGCTTGAGGCTATTTCTGAATATGATGACGACCTGATGGAATTATTTTTAGACGGAAAAGATATTTCTGATGTAAAAATAAGAGCTGCGATAAGAAAAGCTGCTCTTGATATAAAAATAATTCCCGTATTTTGTGGTTCTGCCTTTAAGAACAAAGGTGTTCAGGGTTTGTTGGACGGAGTTTTAGATTATCTGCCTTCTCCAATTGATACAGAACAATATCAAGGTTTGGATAATAAAGGCGAAAACTTTATTTACAGAAAACCTTCACCTTCTGAACCATTTTCTGCTTACGCATTCAAGGTTATGACAGACCCATATGTTGGCAAATTGATCTTCTTGAGAGTTTATTCGGGTAAAGCTAAAGTGGGTGATGCAGTATATAACACTAATTCTGACAAAAAAGAAAGATTTGGTAGAATATTGCAAATGATGTCAAATAAAAGAGAAGAAAGACAATTTTGTCAAGCTGGTGACATTGTAGCTGTTGTAGGTCTTAAGAACACTAGGACCGGTGATACATTGTGTGATAATAACAATAGAATCAGATTTGAAGTTGTTAGCTTCCCTGAACCGGTAGTTCACATTGCGATAGAACCAAAAACAAAACTGGATTCAGATAAGTTAACAGATTCAATGATTAAATTGGCAGAAGAAGATCCAACTTTCATAACAACTTATAATGAAGAGACAGGACAGACTATAATTTCAGGAATGGGCGAATTGCATTTAGAAATAATAATTGATCGACTAAAAAGAGAATTTATGGTCGAGGCAAATGTTGGTACTCCTCAAGTTGCATATAGAGAAAAATTAAAAAAAGAAGTTCAAGTAGATTATAAACACTCCAAGCAATCCGGCGGAAAAGGTCAATATGCTCATGTTAAGATCAGGGTATATCCTGGAGAATCAAATAAAGGTTTAGTGTTTAGAAACAAGATCGTCGGTGGAAAAATCCCAAAAGAATATATCCCTTCAATTGAAAAAGGAATTAAGCAAGCAATGGTGTCAGGTCCTATCGCAGGATATCCTATTATGGATAGTGAAGTTGAGCTTTACGACGGATCGTATCATGCTGTTGATTCGTCAGAAATGGCTTTTATGACTTGTGGAAGTTTAGCATATAAAGAAGCTACACGAAAGTCAGGAACTGTTCTGATGGAGCCGGTAATGAAGGTGGAAATACACACACCTTTAGCTTATGTTGGTGCTATAACCGGTAATTTATCTTCTCGAAGAGGTAGGGTAGAGGGTTTAGAGATAAAAAATGATTTCCAGATTATCAGGGCAATAGTACCACTGTCGCAAATGTTTGGATATACAAGTAGATTAAGAAATTTGTCTCAGGGAAGAGCATCTTCATCAATGGAATTTAAAGAATTCCTTGTTGTACCTGAGGCGGAGTTAAAAAATATAATGAAGCAATTTGGTTACGATTATTAAATAAATAATAATACAAAACGTATAAGTTTTTAAAGATGGAGGTATTCGATGGCTAAGGAAAAATTTGATAGGACTAAACCGCACGTAAATATCGGTACTATCGGTCACGTTGACCATGGTAAAACGACATTGACTGCTGCGATCACTTTGGTTCTTTCTAAAATTACCGGCGCTAAGGTAATGGCTTTTGATGAAATTGATAAGGCCCCAGAAGAAAAAGAAAGAGGTATTACAATCGCAACTGCTCATGTTGAGTATGAAACAAGCAATAGACACTATGCGCACGTTGATTGCCCAGGGCACGCTGATTATGTAAAGAACATGGTTACTGGTGCTGCTCAAATGGACGGAGCTATTGTAGTTGTTTCGGCTGCGGATGGTCCTATGCCTCAAACAAAAGAACACATTCTGCTTGCAAGACAGGTGAATGTGCCTTACTTGGTAATTTTCTTGAACAAAGTTGATCAAGTTGATGACGAAGAATTGTTAGAGTTGGTAGAAATGGAAGTTCAAGAAATTCTTGAGCAGTATGAATTCCCTGCAGATGAAATTCCTTTCATCAGAGGTTCTGCGCTAAACGCTCTAGAACACCCTGAAGATCCTGAAATGACTAAATGTATTATTGAACTTATGGAAGCTGTGGATACTTATATCCCAACTCCGGAAAGAGATAATGCTAAGCCTTTCTTGTTGCCTGTAGAAGATGTATTCTCTATCACTGGTAGAGGAACTGTTGCGACTGGTAGAATTGAAAGAGGTGCAGTACACATTGGTGATGCTGTTGAGATCGTTGGTTTAAGAATAGAGAAGCTGAAGTCAGTTTGTACTGGTGTTGAGATGTTCAGAAAGCTTCTTGATGAAGGTCAAGCAGGTGATAACGTAGGTCTTCTTCTTCGTGGTACCAAGAAAGAAGAAATCGAAAGAGGTATGGTAATTGTTAAACCTGGTAGTGTAACTCCTCACATTAAATTCAAAGCTGAGGTTTATGTACTTACTGAAAAAGAAGGTGGAAGACACAAGCCATTCTTTAATAATTACAGGCCACAATTCTTTATCAGAACTACAGACGTTACTGGATCTATCACTCTTAATGAAGGTACTGAAATGATCATGCCTGGTGATAATACAGAGATCAATGTAGAGCTTATCTACCCTGTTGCTATTGAGCATGGATTAAGATTTGCTATTAGAGAAGGTGGAAGAACAATCGGAGCTGGTGCAGTTTCTGAAATAGTAGAGTAATTGCGAAAGGCGTAAAAGTTAAGAGGTAAAAATGGCTGCACAGAAAATAAAAATCAAATTGAAATCATACGATTATCATTTGATTGATATTTCAACCGAAAAGATTATTAAGAAGGCTAAAGAAACAGGCGCGGTTATATCCGGACCTGTTCCTTTGCCAACTAAAAAAACTATATATACGGTTCTTCGTTCTCCGCACGTGAACAAGAAGTCGAGAGAGCAGTTTGAAAAAAGAATATATAGAAGATTGGTTGAAATTCTTAACTCATCACAGGAAACTATGGAAGCGTTGACAAAGCTCGAGCTTCCCGCTGGTGTAAACATTGAAGTAAAAGTGTAGGGTAGAATTGTATGAACGTGATAATGGGTAAAAAATTAGGAATGGCCAGTTTCTTCGGTCCTACCGGCAGAGAATTTCCTGTAACTATAGTTGAAACAGGTCCTTGTGTTGTTGTTCAAGTGAAAACACTCGAAAAGGATAAGTACGAAGCTGTTCAACTAGGTTTTGTAGAAAAGAAAGAAAAGGGAGTAAACAAGCCATTGAAAGGACATTTTCAAAAGGCTGGAGTAACTCCAAAAAGATTCTTGAAAGAATTCAGGTTCGAAGGTGCCGGTGAACTTGAAGTAGGATCAGAAGTAAACGTTTCCATTTTCAATGAAGGTGACTCTCTTGCAGTAACCGGAACTTCTAAAGGTAAAGGGTTCCAGGGTGTTATAAAAAGATGGGGCATGAAAAGACAAGGTAGATCACATGGTACTCACGAATCAAAAAGAGGCACTGGATCAATTGGTCAATGTGCTTGGCCTTCAAGAGTATGGAAAGGAAAGCATATGGCTGGAAGAATGGGTAATGATACTGTTACCATAAGTAATTTAGAAGTATTGAAGATCATTCCAGAGAAGAATATTATTTTCGTAAAAGGTTCTGTACCTGGTGGTAAGAATGGATTACTTAAAATCAGAAAGCAGGAGGTATAATGAAAAAAGTTGCTGTGTATGATATTGAGGGAAAAAAGACCTCCGAAGAAGTTGAACTTAATGATTTGGTTTTTGGGATTGAGCCGAATAAAAGTATAGTTCATCATGCTGTAAAAGTGTATTTGGCTAACCAAAGACAAGGAACTGCTAAAACAAAAGGCAGATCTGAAGTTTCTGGAAGTCAGGCTAAGGCTATCAATCAAAAAGGTAGTGGTGGGGCTAGACGTGGAAGTAAGAGATCACCCCTTTTAGTTGGTGGTGGAAAAACTTTTGGTCCTTCACCAAGAGATTACACTATGAAAATGAACAGAAAGCAAAAATTATTGGCGAAAAGATCAGCATTTTCTGATAAAGCAATTAGTGATGGTGTGTTCGTTTTTGATAATTTTAAGTTCGATGTACCAAAAACAACAAAATTCCTTAATGTCCTAAAGGGCATGGAAGTGTTAGGTAAAAAAGTATTAGTATTAGTTGATTCGTACAGTTATATTGACGACGATTCAAAGTATGATAATACGGTTAATATCTTAAAATCAGCTCGTAATATCAAGAATATTAGATGTCAAGTTGCTGATACGGTTACAACTTATGAGATAGTTAATGCTGATTACGTAGCAATTCAGAAGGATGCTTTAATAACAATCGATAGGGTGAACGCGTAAATGAAGCTGATATTAAAAAAGCCGGTAGTTACTGAAAAAAGTAGTATGTTGCAAGAAGCTAACAATCAATACACTTTTTTGGTTGAAAAAAAATCTAATAAGATCGAGATCAAAAAAGCCGTTGAGGTGAAATTCGGTGTAGGTGTTAAAAGAGTTAACACTGTGAATTACATTGGAAAAGCTGCAAGGGTTGGTAAATTTTTCGGCAAGAAAAGTGATTTTAAGAAAGCTGTTGTTACATTGAATAAAGGTGAAGCGCTGGACGTATACGGACAAGCGTAAAATTGTTAGTTGAAAAGTAGTAGAATTTGGAGTTAAGATGCCAGTAAAAAAATTCAAACCATATACCCCGAGTAGAAGATACATGGTCATATCGGATTTTAGTGAAGTCACTAAGAAAAAACCCGAAAGATCATTGATTCAAAAGAAGACCAAGACCGGCGGTCGTAATAACTTGGGAAAGATCACCACAAGACATATTGGTGGTGGACACAAGCAGGCTTATAGAATTATTGATTTTAAAAGAAATAAGCTTAACATCGTGGCAAGAGTTGCAGCAATTGAATATGATCCAAATAGATCCGCTAGAATTGCTTTATTAAACTATGTTGATGGTGAAAAAAGATATATTCTTGCTCCTGCGGGTTTGCAGGTTGGAGATAGAATTGAGACAGGTGAGAAAGTTGAAATTAAGACTGGAAACGCACTGCCTTTAAAATCAATACCAGTTGGTCAAATGATACATAATCTTGAGCTTAAGATAGGAAAGGGAGCTCAGATAATAAGATCAGCAGGAACCTATGCAGTTCTAATGGCAAAAGATGGCAATTACTGTCACGTAAAAATGCCGTCTGGTGAAGTAAGATTGATCCACCAGAACTGTTATGCAACATTGGGTCAAGTAGGAAACATCGACCATTTCAAGCAAGTTAGTGGTAAAGCCGGAAAAACAAGATGGAAAGGTGTAAGACCTACAGTAAGGGGTGCGGCAATGAACCCAGTTGACCATCCACATGGTGGTGGTGAAGGTAAAACATCTGGTGGAAGACAACCAGTATCTCCTTGGGGGGTTTACGCAAAAGGTTATAAGACCAGAAAGATCAGAAAAACATCTGATAAATACATAATAAAGAAAAGAAAAAAATAAACACCGGAGTTTATTAAATGCCAAGATCCGTAAAAAAAGGACCATTCGTTGACGATCATTTGATCAATAAGATCATGAAAATGAATCAAACCAAGCAAAAAGCAGTATTGAAAACTTGGTCAAGAAGATCAACAATAGTTCCAGAGTTTATCGGCCATACTATCGCTGTACATAACGGAAAACAATTTATTCCTGTATATATTACGGAAAATCATGTTGGTCATAAATTAGGTGAATTTTCTTTAACAAGAACATTCAGAGGTCATCCTGAGAAGAAATCAGAAAAAGCCTCAAAGAAAAAATAAGAGGATGTAATGGAAGCATATGCAAAAGCAAAATGGGTAGGATATCCTGTTAATAAGGTTAGGTTAGTTTTAGATTTGATTAAGGAAAAAGATGTTGAGTCTGCAGTTACTATTTTGAAATTTACTCCTAACTTTGCAGCAATGCCAATAGCAAAAACATTGAAATCTGCAGTAGCAAATCTTATTGATACGAATAGGGATGTGGCTATAGATACAAGTAATGTATTTATTGCTGAAATGTATGCTGATGAAGGGCCTACAATGAAAAGATTCAAGCCTCGTGCTCAAGGTAGGGCGACTAAAATCAGAAAAAGAACAAGTCACATTTTTATTAACGTGTCGACAAAAGAATAGGGAGGACTTTTTGGGTCAAAAATGTAATCCGATATCGCTTCGCCTAGGTATAAACCGAACGTGGAATTCAATTTGGTTCGATCAAAAGAACTTTTCGGAGAATCTTCTAGAGGATCTCAGCATAAAGAAGTATCTTAGAACTAGGTTAAATGATGCATCCGTATCTAAGGTAACGATTGAAAGAAAGCCTAAAGAGATTAAACTCAATATACATACTGCAAAGCCTGGTATAGTTATTGGAAGAAAAGGAAGTGAGATTGAAAAACTTAAAGAAGAACTTAAGACGGTTTTCAAGAAGAAGATCAATTTAAACATCTTTGAGATCAAAAGACCGGAAACGGATGCTTACCTTATCGGAGAATCAATAGCAAAGCAGCTTGAAAGAAGAGTTAATTTCCGAAGAGCAATGAAAAAGGCTATGGACATGGCTATGAAATCTAATGTCCAAGGTATCAAAGTACAATGCAGTGGAAGACTTGGTGGAGCCGATATGGCAAGAACTGAGAGTTACCACAAAGGAAGAGTGCCACTTCACACGTTAAGATCAGACATTGATTATGCTTTAGTCGAAGCTCATACTACCTATGGAAGATTAGGGATTAAGGTATGGGTTTATAATGGTGAAAAATTTGGATACTTGAAAAATAATTCTTAGCGGAGAAAAAGTAGTATGTTAATGCCAAGAAAAGTTAAGCACAGAAAAGTACAAAAAAACCTATCAAAGGGTTTGGCATATAAAGGAAGCACAATTGCATTTGGAGATTACGGTCTCAAAGCGCTAGAGCAATTTTGGATGACTTCCAGACAAATAGAGGCTGCTCGTGTTGCCATCAACAGAACCATGAAAAGAGGTGGTAAGATGTGGATAAGAGTTTTTCCTGATAAACCTATTACAAGCAAACCAGCTGAAACTAGGATGGGTAAGGGAAAGGGAGCTCCAGATCATTGGGTAGCAGTTGTTAAGCCAGGTAGGATCCTTTTTGAAGTGCAGGGAGTGGAAGAGGAATTGGCAAAGAAGGCTTTGAATTTAGCTTCGAATAAATTGCCAGTTAAAACTAAATTTTGTTCAAGAAAAGAATTTGGGGAGTAATGAAATGAAAGTAGCTGAGATCAAAGAATTGAATAAGGAAGAACTCCTAAAAAAAATTCAAACTGCACTACAAGATCTAGATGAATTAAAATTCAAGCATTCTTTGAATCAACTTGAAAATCCATTGATGATCAGAAATCTTAGAAAAGAAATAGCAAGAATGAATACTATTCTTACTGAGAAACCTAATTCAGATCAGGATAAAGCTGAGAAGTAGAACTTGAATTCAAAATTTGTTGGAGCAAATAAATGGTAGAAAGAGAAAATTTAAAGAAAGAAAGAACCGGTATTGTTGTAAGTGACAAGATGGATAAGACAATCGGAGTTCTTGTAACAAGAAAGGTTAAACACCCGACTTATAAAAAATTCTACAACAGATGCAAGAAGTATCTTGCCCATGATCCAGAAAACACATGTACAGAAGGTGATAAGGTAAAAATAAGTGAATCAAGAAAACTCAGTAAGAGAAAAACTTGGTATCTTGTTGAAGTTATAGAGCGAAAAAAATAACACTTAGGGTTAGACATGATTCAAGAAGAAAGTAGAGTAAATGTTGCAGACAACACAGGGGCTAAATCAATCTTAGCTTTTAGAATATTGGGTGGTACCAAAAAGAGGTACGCGAGTATTGGGGATGTTATTGTAGCGTCGATCAAGAGTGCGATACCGGGTGGTACTGTGAAAAAAGGAGAAGTTGTTCGTGCCGTTATTGTAAGAACAAAAAAAGAAATAAAAAGGGCTGATGGTTCATATATTAGATTCGATGAAAATTCTGCTGTTTTATTAGATGAAAAAAATGAGCCGAGAGGAACGAGAATATTTGGCCCTGTAGCAAGAGAGTTAAGAGAAAAAGGCTACATGAAAATTATTTCACTAGCTCCGGAAGTATTGTAACAAAAAGGTTATAATTAAATGAAGATTAAAAGAGACGACAAAGTAAAAATAATAGCCGGTAACCATAAAGGTAAAGAAGGAAAAGTGTTAAAGGTACTTCTTTCTAAAAATCGAGTGATCGTAGAAGGTGTAAATATAGTTAAAAAACACCAAAAACCAAATCAAGCGAACCAGCAGGGTGGCATAATAGAAATGGAAGCATCAATAAATGCTTCAAATGTTATGTTAGTTTGTGAAAATTGTGGTAAAGCCGTAAGAAGCTCATCAAACAGAAACGAAGACGGAGCTGTTACAAGAGTATGTGTAATTTGTAACAAAACTGTTTAATGTAGAGGAAATAATGAATAATCAACCTAGACTAAAAACAAAATATAAAGAAACAGCGTGTCCTCATTTAATGGATAAGTTCCAGTATAAGAGTGTAATGCAGCTTCCTAAAATATCCAAAGTTAAATTGAATATGGGAATGGGAGAATCGATAAAAGACAGTAAACTTTTAGATGCTGCCGTACAAGAACTTACTTTAATATCAGGTCAAAAACCTGCTATTAGCAAAGCTAAAAAATCTGTTTCTAATTTCAAGCTTAGAAAAGGGATGGATATAGGTGCTCACACAACTCTAAGAAGCAAGATCATGTATGAATTCTTAGATAGATTAATTACAGTTTCTATTCCTCGTGTAAGAGATTTTCAAGGATTTCCGAGAGAATCATTTGATGGAAGAGGAAATTATAATTTTGGTGTGAAAGAACAAACTGTTTTCCCTGAAATCAAGTTTGACAATGTTATCAGAGTAAATGGACTTAACATTACTATTGTAACTACAGCAAAGACAGATGAAGAAGCTTTTGAGCTATTAAAAGTTATGGGTTTCCCATTCAAGAAAACAAAAACTGAGGAAGAGTAATGGCTAAGAAATCAATGATTGCAAAAGCTAATAAAAAACAAAAATTCAAAGTTCGCCAATACAATAGGTGTAAGAGATGCGGAAGACCTAGAGGGTATATGCGTGAGTTTGGTGTTTGTAGAATTTGTTTTAGAGAGCTGGCAAGTTACGGTGAAATAACTGGTGTAAGAAAAGCTAGCTGGTAAGATAAA
>JAQICF010000244.1 GCA_027858795.1 Candidatus Delongbacteria bacterium
ATTGGTGGTACTACGAGAAAGAAAATTATTACAGCTTACAGAGAAAATGCGATTTTCATAGCTGTTTGTTTGAATAAGTTCGGTGAGCTAAGCCCAAAGAAGCTCAGAGATCTTGGTACAGGAGAAAAGACCGGTTCTATTTTGAATAAGGATTTCTATGGGTGGTTTGAGAAAGTTGAGAAAGGGGTTTATAAGCTGCATCCTAACGGAATTGAAGCACTGAAGAACTATAATAAGATCGCTGATGTTTATGAGAAGATGATTGAAGATCAGTAAGTGAATCAAAATATCAGAGATTAGTTTGATATAGGTTACGATGTCATTCTCCGACATGATCGGGGAATCCAGGCGGTTCATTTCTTTTACCACATCTAACTCGATGTGCCTTTACTATAGATGCCTACTTCAACTGCTTCAATAATTTATTCTTCACCAATGAAGTCATTTGTGTAATAGCTATCTCATTCAATTGAATTAATCTTTCTGACTGTTTGATCCCTGTACGAATTAGAACTGCATTTATGCTTTCCAAATTTGAAAGACATACCAGTTGAGAAATATTCGCATAATCCCGAATATTCCCTTTTTTCTCAGTATTAGTATCTCTCCAACTTTTTGCAGTAACTCCAAAGAGTGCCATATTCAAAATGTCAGATTCATTAGCGTATACAAAGCTAATCTGCTTTCCGGATAATTTTTCAGGTTTTAGTTTTTCTTTTACTGCATCTGTATGAATGGAATAATTGATTTTTGCTAATGTTCGTTGCAAATTCCAATTAAGATTTAATCTCTCATTTTCTTCTTCTTTAAGTCTTTGGAACTCTTTGATCAAATAAATTTTAAATTCCGGACTTATCCACATACCAAATTCAAAGGCAATATCTTTGTGAGCATAAGTTCCTCCATATCTACCTGCCGTTGCCTTTAATCCTATCCCTTTAGTTTTTTCAACCCAATCTTTTACACTTAATTTATAGCTATTTAAACCAACTTGACTTTTAATTACGGCAAATTCGCCATAATTAAAATCCGGATTATTTATTCTCTCCCAGATACCTAAAAATTCTACGGTATTTCTATTTCTAAGCCAATCTGAAATAAAGAAATCACCATCTTTTGCTTTGATCATATCACTAAGAGAAATATAATCTTCATTTTTAAATACTGTCAAGCCTACTTCTACTCCATTCACACTAATTTTATTCACTTTCCCCTCCTGCATATCATTATGTTTTTATGCAAGATACAAACGGCACAGTGTCATATAATGACCTTTTGAAAAAAAAGTTAGAAGTTAGAAGTAAAAATGTCAATCTTGAGCACAGCTCGAGAATCCAGGCGAGTCAAATAAAAAAATCAGTTCTATTTCGTTAAAGCTAACACGATCACAATCGATAATACAATCCACATAAATACGATGAATAATACATAAAACCAATATTTTCTTAATTTTATAGGATGAGTTTCTGCTTTTTTTCTTGATTCATCTAAAATATCTATTGGGATCAATTTTATTGAAAGTGCGATCAATGTGGGGATTATTATTATATCATCTAAATAACCTAAGATAGGGATGAAATCAGGAATTAAATCAATTGGACTCAGAGCATAACCTAAAGCTATAAAAATTATAATTTTTGGTAATAATGCTGTTTTAGGATTTTGATACGCATAATAAATAATAGTAATTTCCTTTTTAAGGCTTTTTGCTTTTGCTTTTAATTTTTCTGTTATTTTCATAATAAACTCATAATAAATAATTTAGACCTAATGGTCAAGAAGCTAAAATAAAGATTCTGAAATAAATTCAGAATGATAAACTAAAAAAAGGGCATTATAAATAACACCCTTCCCTTCTACACAAAATCATATTCATATTTTCAGGGCGTATAGCAATACGCCCCTACAACATTATTTTGCGATTATATAATAGAATAACTTAGCCTGGTCTGCTGGAACAGTATATTGATTAGTCCCAACTGTTGTTACAAGATTAAACGTTCCGTACGGATCATCAGAAGAATATACATCATATCCAGTCGCATTTGCAGATACATCCCAGTCTATCACAAGATCACTTCCTGAAATAGTAGTTGTAACATTTGCCGGCGCATCAGGATCATTAGCTACAGGGAAAGTCACTACTTCGAAATTATCAATAATAAGATGAGCTGCTGAACCGTCATTTATTACTCTTAATTTTATATTGTCTGATGGATCATTAACTTTAAATGCAAATTGTATATAAACAGAACCTGAATAAGACTGACTCGTAACAAATTCAAATGCTCCACCATTTACTGATTTCTGTAGTACAAATGTAGAACTCGGATCTCCCCCATTCAAAGCTCTATGATAAAAAATAACCGAATCGATTCCATTAACTGCAGGAGTAGTAAGTGAAGAATTATCAGGAGAATCATTAAGCCTTACAGCATGTACTCCCTCGTATGACTCACCCACAGGTTCAAGATATACTTCTACTAGATCCCAGTCTCCGGTAGGATATGTTACTGTACCTGTGTAATAACTTGCAAAGCTAGCATCCTCAAAATATTCTATCCAGCCTTCTCCTCCAACTGTACCACCAGAGTTTATAATAAAATCTACAGTATCTGTTGTCATAGGATTTCCTGCACTATCCTCAACATTATTTATTGTAAGCTGATAATTTACATCTTCCACAAATGGTGCAAACGATAATACTACTTTAGTAAAATCACCCAGGTAACCAAGAACTGCAGTACTAGGATTTCCTACAGCATTATCAAGCACGTAATTAGTTGCTAATTGAGCTGTCGTAGGATCAAGAAGTTCATCAAAATCTAATATTATATCAGATCCATTTGCTATCTCATGACTTAAAATAGTTGGTGGAGTTGTATCTCCTACCGGACCTGAAAAAGTAACCACTTTAAAGTAATCAACAATTAGATGACCTGCCTGATTATCATTTAGAACTCTGAGTAATATATTATCCGATGCATCGTTAACTTTATAAGCGAACTGTGCATAAGTATTATTCTGGAAAGTCTGACTTGTAACATTAGAAAAAGCTCCTCCGTCAACTGACTTCTGTAACCAGAATGTGGAAGCTGAACCTTCCTGATTTAAAGCTCGGTAGTAGAAAATCACAGAATCAATTCCATTTACAACAGGAGTAGTAATCGATGCGTTAGCAGTATCATCGTCCATTCTTACCGCATGATCTCCTTCGTAGGCTTCAGAGATAGGCTCTAGATATACACTTAACAGATCCCAGTCTCCCGTCGGATAAGTTACAGTACCTGTAAAATAACTTGCAAAAGTTGCATCCTCAAAATATTCTATCCACCCTTCACTTCCACTGGTCGAGATGATAAAATCAACTGTAGTATCAGCTGCTATAGGATTTGACGCAAGATCTTCAACATTATTTATTGTAAGCTGATAGCTAATATCTTCCTGTATCAATGTAAAAGTCAATACTACTTTAGTAGAATCTCCAAGATATCCTAATACTGCTGCAACAGGATTTCCCAAACCATTATCTACAACGTAATTAGTCACTGATTGAGAAGTTAAAGGATCAATATCTTCACTGTATGAAAGAACTAATGTAGTGCTATCAACGATCGTATGACTTAAAATAGTCGGTGGAGTTTCATCAAATCCATCACTGTTATTTATTGTAATAGTAATTTGATCGCTGCTTCCAATAACTATGTCAGGATTACTAGTAGTAAGATTATCTATTGTAAGGATTATAGTCTCAAAATCTTCCGGAGTCATATCGTCAACAATTGTAACAACCGTTGATTGATTGCCTATTGAACTTCCTGGAAATAAAACTGAAGTGGTTGATACTGTATAATCGTCAGGATCTATTGCATTTCCAGTGATCGTCAAATTAGCTGTAACATCTTCTGTAATAGCTTCCGAGATAGATAGATTTAATGTTAGTGTTCCTACATTCTCTTCTATCTGCTGAGAAGTTGTCACGAAATTTATTGAAGGTACAGGAGCAGCACCCTGCCAAATGATAGCAGCATATTCAGGATGATCAATGAAAGGGTTACGGTTATTCTGAATAGTATAAACACCATTATTCCGATCGATCTCTTTCTGAGAAACAGGATCATTTACATGCCATTCCATAAGCATATTTAAATGCCAGTCTACATAAACCTTATCTGAAGAACCATCTAATACTGTAGAACTCCAACCTGAAATTATATCTTCATAGCGTGTAGCCATATAGAAATATGTACGGGCAAAATCACCTTTAAATTCATCTATCGGCTCAAATACTGTACCTGAGTATCCCGGATAGTCGCATGAACCTACTTTTGATCCATTCAGTGATGTCCAGGTAGCTGAACCAACTTCTCCGAAAGGCCAGTTACTTCTTTTTCCGTTTACATAGCCATCAGTTAGATATAGGTGATGAATATCAGTGTACATTGGAGCTGCATCATTAAACCAGCTTTTAGGAAAACTGTGTTCTCTGTTGTAACAACTTCCTTCACCTGTGTAACTTCCACACTGATCTGCTACCATACTCCAATTATATGGATCTATACTATTAGGATCTTCAGAATAGACATCTAACGGACTACCATCATTCTCATAGTAATTGTCTATTTCTATTGTGGTAAATGCATTCCACACTCCAGGTGTATAAGATACTGAAGTATGATCATCGATAATATTGTGCAGCTGTGTTTTTAGTGAATAACCGGAACCTGTTGCAGTGTCGTAATAACCTGCAGGTATTTCAGCATATACGGTTAAGCTTAAAAACAATATAGATACTGAAATTACCACGAATAATTTACTTCTCATAATTGTCTCCGTTCTAGTTATTTTATTATATTTAAAAATTAACATACAAAATAAAATCAAATTTTGCAAGGGGGTTGGTCATTTAAAGCTAACACGATCACAATCGATAATACAATCCACATTGATAAGATAAATAAAGAATAAAACCAATATTTCCTTAATTTTATAGGATGGGTTTCTGCTTTTTTTCTAGATTCATCTAAAATATCTTTTGGGATCAGTTTTTGGTAATATTACCGTTTTAGGATCTTGATATGCGTAATAAATTACAGTAATTTCCTTTTTAAGGCTTTTTGCTTTTAATTTTAACTTTTCTATTATTTTCATAATATTTTGATAATAAATAATTTGAGACTTATAGTCAAGAAGCTTTTGAGGAGCTAAGTGATATTGGGAGTATCAGTTGAATTTAAAGGTCACGAATTCGTTACCTTAAAATAATCAATTATGGTGTATCTGCCATGTGCGATATGATTACGTTTTTCAACTAAGTCATTCATTTTCTTTCCAATGTAAAAACCATTTTTCACCTGCAAACACCAAAATAACTCCAATGGCTGAAACAATAACAACAAAAATGTCAGAACCAGCTTTAATCCATAAAAAAGCTAATAATACAATGAAGTCAAGGATTAGTGCAGTTATCAAGATGAGTCCATTTGCTTTTATCTCTTTTCTTAAATGTTTAAAAACACCCCAATGAACAATCATATCCATAATCAAATAAAAAATAGCTCCTATTGAGGCAATCCGCGATAAGTCAAAAAAGATAGTTAAAGCAATGGCAATGGTAACGACATAGATTAACATGTGTTTTTGAACACTCCCGGACATTCCAAAATGACTATGAGGGATCAACTTCATATCAGTTAGCATGGCTGTCATGCGAGAAACGGCAAATATGCTTGCTATAATCCCCGATATTGTGGCAACAATTGCTATACCTACTGTAAAATAGAGTCCGTAATTACCAAAAGCCGGTTTTGCTGCTTCTGCCAATGAATAATCTTTTGCCTTAACAATTTCAGGGATGGAAAGGCTGGCATTAACTGCAATGGCAACTAAAAAATAGACTACTGTGCAAATGAGTAATGAAATAATGATCGATCTTCCCACATTTTTGTGAGGTTCGGTGATTTCTCCCCCGCTGTTGGTAATCGTTGTAAATCCTTTATAAGCCAAAATAGAAAGGGCTATGGCCCCAATATAACTTGCAGCTGAATAGTCATTCACATCAGCTGTGACAGGCAGTAAATCACCTAAAGTGAAATGGGCAGCCCACAAGCCTCCAATTGCAAACACGATAATCCCGGCTATTTTTACGATTGCCATGAATTGTGAGGTATTCTCGATAACCTTGTTTCCGGATACGTTAATAATGTATGCAAGTATCAATAAGGCAACACCCAAAGCTGGCACCCACAGGGAATTCTTTTCCATATCAAAAAGCTGCAAGGTGTAAGACCCAAATGTTCTTGCCACCAAACTTTCATTTATAATCATAGAAAGAGCCATCAAAACTGAAGCGGCTGCAGTGAGCGTTGTTTTTCCATAGGCTTTCATTAAAATCATGGCTATGCCCCCGGAAGAGGGGTATGCATTTGAGACTTTGATGTACGAATAAGCACTGAAACCAGAAATAATGGCTCCAATAATAAAAATATATGGAAACCATGTTCCCGACAATTCTGCTACCTGACCCAACAGTGCAAATATTCCAGCACCAATCATAACACCAGTACCAAGAGCAACAGCTCCTTTAAGCGTTAAACTATTTTCTTTGTAGTTGTTCATATTTATCTTCCTTTAAAGCTTGAATTTTATTATGGAACCTTGTGGTCAGTACCCGATATTCTGGACACTCCAGACTTAATCATAACCCCAAAAAAAATGATAGTATAATTATCTGTAGTGCATTAAGACCTATACTCAAATCTTCGACCCCCAGCTTGATTCTATGGCAAAGTCCATGCATCTTTTAAATACAGTCGATGTTAATTCAGGGCATTCAGTTCCTAAGGGCTCCAGTATCTTTCTTGTACGGTAATCGCTAAAACTCCTTTTATCGCAGAAATAGGGATAGTAAACATCCATATAACTGTTAATAAGGGTCTGCAAAGGACCGCTCTGCACTGCTTCGTCGGATACCTTTAAGCCTGAAATGGAATAATGCTTCTCGATATACTTTACAAATTGCCCGATGGTATCTGATTTAGGGTTAACAACATGAAAAATACCTGTTTCTCCGCTGTCCATTATTGCGGTAACAGCCTTCACTAAAAAGTTTATTGGCACTAGGTTCAGCTGACCGTTTCCAAGAAACGTAAGAGGAAG
>JAQICF010000098.1 GCA_027858795.1 Candidatus Delongbacteria bacterium
AAAATAATAAAGAAATAATTGTGCCTGATCTATTTCAAGAATTTATCAGTGATTCTTCATCCTTTAAGATTTATAATAGTAAAGATATACAAAACCTAAATAAGATATCTAAAGATATAAAAAATGGTAAATTCATTATTATTGAAAAAGCCAGTTTTTCGAATATTTCAAAATTATATGATTATGTAAATAAAAAGATAGATGAATTTATTCCACATGAACTTATTGCTAATCTGAGATCTAAAAGTAATACTCGCAGTAAGAAATTTATTTATGAAAAGAAGAAAAAAAATATTTTAAATCAGATATTAATTCTTGGAATGAATGATAATATAACAACTTTTGATGATAACGATGAGATCCATAATTTGATTTATTTTTGTGGTTCTTCATTCAAATATTCCAATGAAAGTTTTCTACTGCCGTTTAGATTTTACAGTGATCTTGTAAAGAAACTTAGAGATAGTGTTTATGTTAATGTCGCAGAATCTGAATTCAGGACAGGGATAAATGTTTTACTCCCAAAATCTCAAGAGACGTATCAGCTTTTTAAAAGGTCAATAGTAGAGCAGCAATTGAAGTCTGATCTAGACGTTTTAGATATGGGTTGTGGTTCAGGAGTAATATCATATATCTTGAACGATCTAATTGAGAATAGCACTATTAGCTTTACGGATATACTGCCCGAATCGATTGCTTCTGCATTATTAAATTTAGAGAAAGCAAAAAAATCAACGAACAAATTAATTGCAATAAATCCTGGATCTCTTTACGATAATATAGACAAAACATTTGATCTGATTGTTTTTAATCCTCCCTGGATAGATGCAAGATCTTCAAATAGAAGTGAGTTAGCACTGAATGATAAAGATCAATCTACAGTGAAAGAATTTTTATCAGGTTCAAAGGATCATTTGAATCCTAATGGTAAGATATTACTAGGATTTTCAGATAATAGCGGGGATAAAGCAGTTGAGTTATTTGAAAAGAATATTGCAGACAATAGCTATGAAATATTAAATATATTTTCAGATAAAATACAATCTTATCAATCAGGTAGAAAATGGATGAAGATATTTGTATATGAACTTCAATATAAATTATAACAATGGAGTTGAACATGAACATAAAAAAGGTGCTTGAAATATTATTAAAAGAAAAAGTTGAATTTTTAAGACTTCAATTTATTGATATTTTAGGAATTCAGAAAAATGTTGAAGTTCCTAAGAGTCAATTTAAAAAGGCTCTTGATGGAGAAATCATGTTCGACGGTTCTTCAATTGATGGTTTTACAAGGATAGAAGAATCTGATATGATATTAAAACCAGATCCGGATTCATTTTTAATATTTCCTTGGAGTCAGGAAAAAAATAAAACTGCTAGAGTTTTATGTGATGTATATACAACCGATGAGAAACCTTTTAAAGGTTGTCCAAGATATGCTCTGAAGAAAGTAGTAAAAGAAGCCAATGAAATGGGATTTGAGATGTTTGTTGGTCCTGAACCTGAATTTTTTCTATTTAATTTAGATGAAAAAGGTGATGCAGTACTTGATGTACATGATAATGCTGGCTATTTCGATCTTGCTCCGTTAGACAAAGGTGATGATGTTAGAAAAGAAATCGTTATTCTTTTACAGAATCTTGGATTTGAGATTGAAGCATCTCATCACGAAGTTGCAGCAGGTCAACATGAGATTGATTTCAAGTATGATTCAGCACTTAAAACTGCGGATAATATCACAGCTTTTACATTTATTGTTAGAAAAGTAGCAAAGCAATTTGGCCTTTTAGCAACATTTTTACCAAAGCCGGTTTATGGTATTAATGGTTCAGGAATGCACTTGAATCAATCATTATTCAAGAATGGGAAAAATGCATTTTATGATCCAAAGAAAAAATATCAATTAAGTCAGACTGCTTTATACTATATCGGAGGAATGTTAAAACATGCAAAAGCCATAGTAGCAATAACAAATCCACTTGTAAATTCATATAAAAGATTATTACCGGGATATGAAGCACCTGTTAATATCGCTTGGTCATTAAAGAATAGAAGTCCATTGATCAGAATACCTGATAAAAGAGGAACTGCTACTAGAGTAGAGTTCAGAGTGCCTGATCCATCGGCGAATCCTTATTTAGCAATAGCTGCTTGTCTTAAAGCAGGATTAGATGGTATAAAAAATAAAATTACTCCACCGGATGCAGTTGTTGGTAATATTTTTGATTTTTCAGAGACAGAGAAGAAGAAATACAAGATAGACACATTGCCTTCAAACCTGAGTCAAGCAATTCATTACTTGAAAAAAGATCAGGTTATTCTTGATAGCCTTGGAGAGCATATCGCTAAACAATTTATTTATGCTAAAGAAAAAGAATGGAAAGAATATTCATCACAAGTACATAAATGGGAAATAGATAAGTATATAACATCTTACTAATATGAAAAATAAATTTCTATTACTTTTAGCTTTTATACTGGGATTTACACTTTGGTATTTCCTGGTATATAAGCAAGAAATGAAGCAAAAAATTATTGGCGATTTTCCTCAACCCGGGATTATCAATGAGCATATTATTTGGGGAATGCCAATAGCGTCTAATTCCATTGTCTATAAGTATACAGGTTTAATTTTAGGTTACAATGAAGACAGAAAAACACCTGACTGGGTAAGCTACCACATTACAGATGATTATATTAATGGAGAGAAGTTTTTAGATAGAAGAAGATTTAAACCTGACCCTACTATTGAAGATAAAAATAAAGTCAGAACTTCTGATTATACAAGATCAGGATATGATAGGGGCCATTTAGCAGCACAAGCAGATATGAAGGGGCGTGATCTTCTTTGTGAATCCGAAGCATGTTATCTAACAAATATTGCACCACAGAAACCCGGATATAATCGTAAAACCTGGTTGAATTTAGAAAAAGCTATTCGGAAGTGGACTTTAAAACACAGTGAGTCATGGGTTATTACAGGGTCGATATACGATAATGACCATACTTTTATAAAGGACAAAATAGAAATTCCGGATGCTTTTTATAAGATCATTGTAGTTCAAGAAAATAACAGCTACAGATCAAATGCGTTTGTTATCTATCAGGATGATAAAAGTTATAATTTGGAAGAATACATTGTCAGTATTGACAGTGTTGAATCTGCTACAAGTATTGATTTCTTTTCTGAGCTTGAAGATGATTTAGAAAATAAATTCGAATCGAAAGTTGGTAATGTTCTCCTTGGCTGGAGATAAAAACATTTCGTAAGGGATGCAGATCTGCATCCCATACAACTATCTCTCCATCAATTCTAGCATATCCATAACAGCTCTTTCCATTCCAACTAGACTTGCTCTTGCTATGATAGAATGTCCTATGTTCAATTCTTCGATCTCTTCGATGGCTGCTATCTCTTTTACATTATGATAATTAAGTCCATGACCAGCAGAAACTCCTAAGCCTAATTTTTCACCATATATTGCAGCTTCCTTGATCCTTTCAAGTTCCTCAATAAGTTCACTATCTGTTTTCGCATTAGCATAGTGTCCTGTATGAATCTCAATATAATCAGCATCGATCCTGGAACATTCTTTTATCTGCTGTATATCCGGATCTGCAAAGATAGATACTTTAATACCTGCTTCTTTTAATCTGAAAATGACATCTTTAAGATGATCTTTCTGATTTATTACATCGAGACCACCTTCAGTGGTAAGTTCTTCTCTTTTTTCAGGTACAAGTGTCACCATATCAGGCTTTGTCTTTATAGCAATTTTGACCATTTCATCTGTTGCACCCATCTCCATATTCAAGAAGCTATGAACTGTTTCTCTCAATCTTCTTAAGTCAGTATCATGAATGTGCCTTCTATCTTCTCTTAAATGAGATACTATTCCGTGTGCTCCGGCAAGATCTGCTAAAATTGCTGCTGCAACAGGATCAGGTTCGTAAGTTTTTCTGGCTTCTCTAATAGTTGCAATATGATCTACATTGACTCCGAGTCTCATTTCCCCCCCCCCACATCTTTTGATTTTAAATCGTATCAGGTCGGAGGTAAACCCCGACCCTACTGTATATTTAATTATCAATTATCCATTGTAAATTGTCAATTATTTTAACCTTTATACATGGCATTTTTCTTGAATTTACCTTGAGAAGGACTTGCCTGTTGCATCATTCTCTTTCTTGGTGGATTTTCCAACATGAATTGATACCATGGATCACCAAATGCTTTCATACGCATTCTTCTTCCATTTCTAAGTTCTAAGATATTTGATTTTATCCTATCATCGACTTCTTTCAGCTTTTTATTTCCTTCTTCTAGTATCTTAATTGCATCTTCTCTTTTATTTATCTTATCTAAACAATAAGCATATAAAGCCCACGCGAGACCTTCTTTTTTCCCGGCTGAGACCATAGTTTTCAATGCTTTTTCCATTTCAACAGGGTTTTTCTCATGCATATAGATCACACCAAGCATTCCTTTTGATACCCAATTAAGCGATGAAGCTTTTTGAAGGTTCGATTTTGCGTTTTTATTATCTCTTCTCATAAAGTACAGCATACCTATCATTCCATAGATCTGACCGGCAATGAATGGACTTTTCTTTCTTAAAACAAGTCCACTTTCATATATCTTTATCGCTCTGTCAAATTTTTGACTGTAAATTGCTTTTTGAGCTTTTTCATTTAAGATCTCAAGCTCTTTCATAGTTTTCTTTGTTAAAATAAAGAATGCTATAAGACCTACAATCACAGCTGCTAGAATAGAAAATCCTAAATTTTCAAGTAAAAAATTCATTCCTGCTGTAATCACTAACGCTATTATAATGGAAATTAAAATGTTTCTCATTGTTTTGTATCCGATTTATTTATGATATTTTCTATTTGTAATTATTGTGTACGCCCTGTAAATCTGCTCTGAGAGAAATAACCTGATCATTTGATGTGTCATTGTAAATCCTGAAAAAGATATTCTTAAATCTGCAGCTTTACGCACTTCATCATTTACACCATCAGATCCACCGATTATAAATACGATTCCTGGTGTTGAAGTATTTCTTTGATCATTGACTATTTTTGCTAGATCTTCAGATCTTAATTTTTTGCCTTCTATATCAAGTAATATCTTGTAATAATTTGCAGGGATCGATCTAATTAACTTTTCACTTTCAGTATTGACAGGATCTTTAGATTCTTCTTTTAAATACTTTTCTTCTACCTTAGCGAAATGACCTAATAATTTTTTATATCTTTCAATACCTTCAATAAGGAATTTGTGTTTCGTTTTACCAATACCCAAAAATAATATCTTCAATTGGTTAATTGATCCTTGTTATTTTTTTATCTTCTTTGTATTGAGTATTCTTTGGATTTAATAAATAATCGTATAAAGTTATTACATCTTCAAGTTCATCTTTTTTTAGATTTTTAGCGATGTAAAAAGATGGTAAGGATCTTGAGTTGTCCACTATTGGTAAAAGTTTGTTGATAATCATTTTTTGCCTTTTTCATTTCGTTGATTTACTGAGCTGAAATATATATTATATATATATTATATGCAAATTGTCTTTTGTATCGGGCGTAATAAATTACGCCCCTATTATAAAAAAAAGACCGATCAAATGATCGGTCTTTTTAATTGATTCAAATGTATCTCTATTCACTATCGGTACCGACTCTGTTTCGCAGTTCTTCATCATTAATGACACTTTCTTTCAAGTTCTCTAATGAATCTTTAATGAGAACCGAACTATCTTCAATTGTACTTGCAACATTGACGTTTTGATCTAAATTCAGACCTTTGTCATCTACAATACCCATGTTGCTGATATAAAAGAAGCCTAATAATACAGCTGCAACTCCTGCGACATAATAGGTCATTCTTGTGAAGATCGATACATTCTTTACTTCTGTTATGGAGGTGTTTATTCTGTGTTTTGCTAACTTTATTTGCAGCTGTTCATCAAAGCTATCGGAAACTGTTAATTTTTCCGCACTTAATAAAGCGTGCGAGATAGTTCTAATCTCAGTAACGAATTTCTTGCAAGTATCGCAAGAATTGATGTGTTCTTGTACTTCGTTACTTAATTCATAAGCAATATCAGTAGCGATAGTGCCTTCTATAACCATTTGTTCTATTTTGTTGCAGTTTTCCATTTTCTAATTCTCTCCGAATAACTTTGATTTTTCAATTATTAAACTTTCGAAAATTATATAAAGTTCAATAAAAAATAAATTCTTTTTAACTTTTTACATAATCTACTAAAACTTCTCTTAGATTAAGTCGTGCTCTGTTCAATCTAGACTTAACAGTTCCTTCAGGAATATTAAGAACAGCAGCAATTTCATCATAACTCATTTCATCGACATCTCTCAATATTACGATTTCTCTGAATTTTTCATCTAATCCATCAATAGAATCTTTTATGATGTCGCCTAATTCACCTACTAAAACAGGTTTATCGGTAGACATTTTTTTATCAGGTATCTCAAAATCACCTTCGCCATCTTTTCCTGTAATTGAGAACTTATTTTTCTTTTTTTCTTTAGCTAGGAAGGTTTTTGCCAGATTGATTGCAATTGTATAGACCCAAGTAGAAACTTTGGCGATCTCCTTATATTTATCCTTATTAAGATATACTCTAATAAAAGCATCCTGAACAATATCTTCAGCAGATTCTTTATTTTTAGTATAGTAAAATATGTGATTCATCAATTTATTCTTATATCTTTCAACGATCTCATTGTATGCTGCTTCATTTCCACTCTGGAATTTGAACATCAACTCTTCGTCTGTAAGTAAAGATAGTATTGCCATAGTAACCTTTTCCTTTTTGATTATTCTTTATTCAACTTGCTAAGTATGTTATTGGTTCAATTTGTTTTTATTTCTTTTCAATGTTGCTTTTTAAAGAAATAGAATATTCCTGCCAAAAGCAACTCAAAAATAGTTAACCATATTCTATATACCCAAGGTATTACAGCTGCAAGTCCTGGATTGATGAACATTGATAAGTAAACTGTCATAATCCCTTCTCTAACACCAATACCACCGGGAGCAAAGATTGCTAATAATCCAAGTGTCCAACTTATTGGTAATATAAATAATGCTGTAGGATTATCGGTTATTGATAATTCAGTAAAGATATTTATAAAAAGAACAAAAGCTAATCCCATTACAAGCCAATTTACAAGCTGTAGAAACACATAAATAATAAATTTTCCGTAATTCACTTCAAATGTTTCTTTAGGTTTTTTGAGAATAGAAAGTGCGAATATAGCTAGCTTATTAACGATAAAAGGCAAAATTGCTAAAGCTATTAAAACTCCGATAAGCATAAATGTGTGAGTTGTTTTTTCTTTGTCTTTTACGAATAAAAATATTCCCAAAGAAAGTCCAATCAAGTTTGCTACTATTTGCGAGTAAATAACGCTAACAGAAGACACCTTTTTACTAACACCTTCTTTATTGCTTAGAACGATCAATCCGGATATTTGCCATACTTTACCCGGGATGTATCTTCCAAGGTTAGAGATAAACCAAATCCTCATAGCTTTAGATATTTTAAGGCTGCTACCAAGTGTTCCAAGAAGATATTTCCATGCAAATACAGGGATGAATAATGAAATAATTGTCACCAATAATGCCGGAAGTAAATATTCGAAGTTCAAATTTGAAGGATTAATATCTTTTATATTTGAGAAATTATCGATAATATTCTTCACAACAAAAAACACAACTAGAGCCAAAAGCAATAACTTTGCAACTTTGATAAATTTCTGATTTTTCAATAAATTCATAAGGCTATTTACTACTATAAGACCAATAAGTTCTATTTACTTCTAAAAAGATACCTATTTTATATGAGAAAATCTATTGTATAATTTATATAGTTTTTTTGTTTAAAATCCTTCAATCAAATTTATTGACATTGCATAAGTCATTGTGTATTTTTTCTTTTCGAAAATATAAAATAAATAGGGAATAATACAAATGGGAAACATATCAATTTCAAATCGCGATGAAAACATGCAGGAAAGTCCTATCAGAAAACTTGCCCCTTTTGCTCAAAATGCAAAATCTAGAGGTATACATGTTTATCATCTTAACATTGGACAGCCTGATATTAGAACACCTGATGAAATGATTAAAGCTTATCATAATATCCCTCCTGTAATCGAATATGGTCCGAGTGAAGGGTCATTATCTTACAGGAAGAAACTTGTTGAATATTATAACAAAGTAAACATTCAGGTTGATGAATCTAACATCTTTATAACAACAGGCGGAAGCGAAGCTATAATTTTCACTCTCTTATCTGCTTTATCACCCGGAGACGAAGTAATAATTCCTGAACCTTTCTACACTAATTATAACGGTTTTGCTGTAATGACCGGTGTTAATATTGTACCTGTTACAACAACAATTGAAACAGGATTTGATCGACCTGAGATATCTGAGTTTATAAGCAAACTTACCGTCAGGACAAAAGCTATACTAATCTGTAATCCCGGAAATCCAACAGGTGCTGTTTTTTCGAGAGAGAAATTACAGGAATTGGTAGATTTTGCCAGAGAAAACAATCTGTATATAATTTCAGATGAAGTTTATAGAGAATTTACTTACGATGGTGTGAAAGCAACTTCGATTTTAGAATTTGACAATTTTGAAGAAAATGCTATTATGATCGATTCCATATCAAAGAGGTACTCTGCTTGTGGTTCAAGAATTGGAAATATTGTAACAAGGAATAAAGAACTTTTAAAATTAATCTTAAAGTTTGGTCAAGCAAGATTATGTCCGCCGAGTATCGATCAACAGGCTGCTGAAGCTGCTGTAAATGTACCTGATTCATATTTTGAAGAGGTTATTACTGAGTATGACAAGAGAAGAAACCTAGCCTACGAAGAATTGTCAAAGATTGATAATGTTATAGTATCAAAACCTAAAGGAGCTTTCTATATGATACTTGAGCTTCCGATAGATGACGCAGATGATTTTGCGAAATGGTTACTTTCAGATTTTAATGTAGATAATGAAACTACAATGGTTGCTCCTATTTCAGATTTTTATGCAACTCTTGGACTAGGAAAAAATCAGGTAAGAATAGCTTATGTGCTTAAATCGGAAGATTTAGTAAAAGCTATCCATATTTTAAAGCTTGGACTCGAAGAATATAAAAGGACTCATTGATGTTCGGTAACAAGCCAACTAAAAGGCAATTTGGATACAAGCCTATACATACTGATATTAAGAAAAAAGATCTTCCGTTAAGAGAAAGAATGAAGTTCACTTCTTTCTCTTCTCAAGAAGGTAGGAATTCAAAGAAAAAAACGATTATTCTAACGATATTTTTAATCCTGATCATTGCGGTAATTGTATATTTCGGTGTATCTGCTGTTTCAGTACAGGATCTGAAAATTAAGGACAATGAATTTGAGAAAGTTACCCCCTAATACGCTTAAGATACTGGATGAATTCAACGTTTTTTTTGAAAGGACAAATGCTAAGATTACTAAGATAGCTAAAATCCATGAGAAACATTTAGTTTGTAAAAAAGGGTGTACTAATTGTTGTATGAATATTTCAGTTTTTCCTATTGAATTCTATGCTATAGGAAAAATGCTAAAAAAAGCCAAAAAGAAGATCAAATTAAACCGTCATAAACGCTGTTCTTTTTTACAGGATTGTCTATGCATGATATATCAATTCAGACCCATACTTTGTAGAACTCATGGGCTTCCTTTATCCCATAGAGACAGCCATGATCCAAGCAGGGCGAACATTGCTATCTGTGAGCTAAATTTTGCAAATAAAACCCCCAAATTTAAGTCTGATAACGTACTTGATATGGATGAAATAAATTTAGAATTATATCGATTAAATGAAAAATTTATAGCTAAATTTAAGACGAGATTACCAGTGCGAATTCCACTTTCTAAAGTTATTGCTTACGCAAAGGGAAAACCATCATCTCGATAAGATTACTCCGTAATCACTCTATGATCGGTTTTGGAACAAGGTGGCTTCAGCCCCTTGAAATATCTGTTTAACAAAAATAGAAATAATGTTCATTTTGAACAAATTGATTGTCTTTAAAAAAATTGGCAATATCTTTTATATCGTCAGGTCCCGAAACAGTTACAATAATTTGAATATCAGAAATATTTTTAACTCTTTGATAGTTTTCAACCTCAACCTCATATATCTTTTCACCGATTTTCTTAGGATTGTTTCCTATCCAGCGAAAAGGCAAATCATATTTCTCTTGAAGTTTTCTAACTAATTTTTTCCCTTTTGAACCTGTACCCCAAACGACTAAAGATTTACTTTTATCATGATCAATTTCAAGAAAATACTTAAGTTTTAGGTCAAAATATTGCTGATCTTCATACCTGGGATCATTTCTTGAAACTCTTGAAGGGTGATCTCTCCATAAATGAAGTAACTTTGAATACGATCTTACTTTTAACCCATATTTATAAAACCTAAAAGCCAGGTCATAATCCTCGGGGTAAATATCAAGATCAAATGCCTTACATTTTATGAGATCTTCTCTATGGACCATCCAGCAGGATGATTGAATAACACATTCTCTATATATTTCTCTATAACAATTTTCGTTAATAATAAGATCGTTCAACCATTTTTCGTATTTCCGGTATCCATCTTTAATCCCATCATCTGAAAAACATTCAATAGGTCCTGTAACAACATTTCCTTTACCGTGAGCCAATAATACTTCTTTCATTTTTTCAAGCTTATAGGTCGCCATTAGGTCGTCAGAGTCCATACGGGTGATAAAATCACCATTGCTGTGTTTTAATGCTGTTCTTATGGCCGCAATGATACCTGAGCCTTCTTCATTGCTATAGATCTTGATCCTAGAATCATTATCGGTAAATTTTTGTAATAAATTTAAGCTATTGTCTGTAGAACCATCATTGACAACTATCAATTCCCAATTTTTTTCAGTTTGATCTAAAATAGAATTGATGGTCAGTGATAGAAACTTCTCTGAATTCTTTACAGGCATTAATATTGAAATTAGGGGATACATCGTTTTAATGGAGGGTTTAATTATTTGAGTAAAAGTTTTCAGGATCTTCCTTTATTTGTGGTGAATTTATATCTGAAATTACAAGGTCTAATTGAAGAGAATCAAGAGTCCCGTTGAAAGACCTTATAACTTTTCCATTCTTGATGAATTTATATGTAGGCACACATTTAATATCTTTTTCTTTTGCAAATTTATAATTTTTGTCAACATCAATATGAGCAAAAGTAATACTATCTTTAAGCGTTTCAGCTGTTTCATTTAAGATATTTTTAAAATCATTATTCAGCTTATCCTGATCTCTGAAATATCCGACAATTATAAGTTCATCTGCCTTATCTATTATCTTGTAATAAGTCTTCTTGTTAAGATCTATAAGATAGTTTTTCATCTTTACAGGAGTGTTTTCCTCATTACATGAGAACAGTATAAAAAAGAGAATCAAATATATTAATTTAAGAAGTTTCATATTAACGTTCCACAAGCATTCTTATAAAGTTATGAGTTATTGGTTCAATTATTTTATAGTTTATCTTATTACCATCTTTAATTCCTTCGATGATACCGTGCTTTCTTAAGACTGCCAATTGTTGAGAAACTATAGGTTGTGGTTCAGCAACACAATTAACTAAGCTCTTTACAATACCCTTTTTTTCATAAATAGCGATTAGGAGCTTCAGTCTTACAGAATGCCCAATAGCTTTTACGATTTCTGCTTCCCTTTCAAGGCAAGCAGTTAGTATAAAATGAAAATTACCGCACTTATCTTTTTTCCCGTTCATGTAATTCTCCCTTTAATTTATTAATTTCATCCATGATCTTCTGAGATATTTGTTTCCATGTATCAGGTATATTCGGCATATCAAAGAATTCATCAAAGAAAATAGGTTCTCCTATAATTACTCTGACTTTTTTTCCTATTCTCGGCATAGATTTTCCGACAGGAAGTATATCTCTTATGCCTTCATGGTAACAAGGAATTGCTCTAACTTTTGATTCATAAATTCTCTTTCCAACACCAGCTTTTCCAGGAAGAAGATCACCTGACCTGCTTCTAGTACCTTCAGGAAATATATGAACAATTCCACCTTGTTGAAGTTTTTTTGTTACTAACTTTTGAGCAAATTGGTCAATACCTTTTCCTCTTTCCAGAGGAATACATTTTACATAATTCATATACATTGACATAAACCAATTTTTATAAAAATTACCATACTCGGGTGTATGATATGGCAAGAACTTATAGTCGAACATTCCCCTCTTAAGAAAAACGATACAATCGATAAATCCGGAATCAAACATAGTTGTATGATTTGAAGCAAATACATAAGGCGCTTTTTCACGACTTATTATTTTCTTCTCATAGAACTTTGTGCTATTCAATACATACATCCAAAACCAGACGAATATGCTTGTTAGAAAGGTTACAAATTTTGACATGAATATAAAGAAAAAGCCTTCGTTTGGTGCCTTCCAGTGATCGACGATCTTATTTTTTTCTTTTTCTGTCATTACTTTATATTTTTACCATTTGAATTTATTACTATATAGATTTTTTCTATATTTTAGATTAATATATCTTTATATATAAACGTTGTCAAGAAAATATTAAACTTAAAAACCTTGCGTAAAATTTGCTTAATAGTTACAATTCAAAGAAATAAAACATGGAAATCAATGCATAGGTTATGTAAATATTTATTGTTAATAGTTGTACTATTTCATGCTTGTCTTCTTTCAAAGGAGTTACTTAGTATCACTTCTTTCAATAATGAATTTTATTTTTTTGATGGATTTGAGAGTAAGCTGGATATATATACTAGCTCTGATAAATTGCTAAAAAGTATTGATCTCTCTAATGTTTGTAAAGGTGCCACTGCAGACTATTTTATCAAATCAGACAAATTAAATAGTTATTTATTCAGTTCTGTTTCAGGTAAGATATATCTACTTGATGAGAAATATAATCTAAAGTCATCTCTTGATCTGAATAGGTTATTTAATCTTATTTTTAATAGTAAAATCTACCCAATGAATTATAATTCTTTACTTGTTGCTTCTGAAGAGCTTGATGAATTCTATGTATTGGAAAATAAAGAATTAAGTAAATTCTTGACATTCTCAGATCAACCTATTGATTTCCACTTCGAAAAGGATAGGATATTTATTTTATTTGAAAATAGGGTAGATGTATATTCTAATAATGGCATTTATCTTAAATCATTACCATTTAGAGAAATTAAAGATGCAATGAAAATATATTACTCTAAGGATAGAGTATATGTAAAACATAATGGTGGAATTGATGGGCTTAGTTTTGATAAGATCCAAAACAAAGGAGAATATCAGGTTCGGTTAGTTGAGGATAAGGGCATTCAGGATTTTGCAGTGGTTGGTAATACTTTTGCGGTATTGAAAGAAAATAAAATTTTATTCAGGATGGCAAAGTGACAGATAAGAGTTTAGGTATAGATAAGGGTTTAGGGATAGATAAAGGTCTGGTTCTATATGGTAACGGTGTTGACTATACTGTTGTAGTTAACGGAAAAGAAGTAATAGCTCGACTTAAAGGGAGACTTCTGCATACGACCAAAAGATCTCATCATCCTGTCTGTTCAGGTGATTATGTTAAGCTTGTTAAAGAAAAAGATGACTACCAGATATCTGAGATATTACCCAGGAAGAATAAAATATCACGACCTTCAAATTATCAAATCAGAAAAGAGCAGGTAATTGCAGCTAACATAGATTACTTGTTTTTGATCGTATCAGTTTATTCACCGAGATTTAATCCGGGATTTATTGATAGGTTATTGGTGTTCAGTGATATGCAGCAGATAGAAACTGTTATTGTTGTAAATAAGGTTGATCTCGGAGTCTCTGATTATGAGTTGGATTGTATTGAAGGTTATAAAAAGATTGGCTACAAAGTTATCGGTACATCAACAGTTGATAAAACAAATTTAGATAAGATCGAAGAAATGACATCAGGACACATTACTGCTTTTATAGGAAATTCCGGAGTAGGTAAATCATCGATCTTAAATTCAATTGATCCAAATGTGATGCAAAAGGTCAACGAAACTTCAGATTATTCTCTTAAAGGAAAGCATACTACTAAACAGGGTAGATTGTTTCCAATTAAGAACGGTGGATATATTATGGATACACCCGGGATAAGAGAATTTGGCCTGTGGAATATTGAATGGGATGAACTTAAAAATTATTTTCCAGAGATCCATGCATTAAGTGGTAAGTGTAAGTTTAATAATTGCCTACATAAGAATGAGCCTGGTTGTGCAGCTAGAGAAGCTGCTGAGAATGGAGATATCCCTGATTTTAGGTACGAAAATTATCTTCGTATCCAACAGACTCTTTATGAGAATCGAAATATTTATTTTAAAAAAGATGAATAAAAAAAGGCAGGTCACATTGAGTTTATCGAAATGCGAACCTGATTATTAGATAAAAGTCTTACACTTCGATCAACTCAGTGTGACTTTAAGGCATTTACTTCTTTTTATCGGCCTTCTTTACATTAACAACTTTTCTTTTTTGTCTTGTTTTTCCAGAAGTTCCTCTTCTGATCTTACCTTTTCTTGAACTTAAATCACCTTTACCCATTATGAACTCCATTCTATCGTTAATTTATATTTGGCTGTAACATATACAATTACTGATGAATTTACCATATAAAATTATTTATAAAAAATCGATCAATTAATTCGTACCTATTAATCCTTTCAGATGAGCAATATATTTTTTTGGACCACCTTTTTGATAACCAGTCCTGCCTATCAATTTTTCATTATTATTAAGTACGATGATAGTTGGATAGCCTTTTATTCCAAATTTGCTTGCAAGTGCGCGATTTTGCTTTTTTAATTCATTTGACTGCTTTATCGCTCTAGGGAAGTCTAATTTAAGTAAAATTAGATTTTTATCAGCATAATCTTGAAATTCCTTTTTACTAAACACTTCGTTGTCAAGCTTTACACACCAGCCACACCAATCTGATCCTGTGAAGTCTAATAATAGCATCTTACCGGAATCTTTTGCTTTTTTAATAGCTGTAGAATAACTTGTTTCCCATTTACCTACAGCAAGGGAATTCAGTACTTCTACTTTTTCAGAGCTGTTGTTTTGTGTATTATAATTATTAAAAGCATAATAAATTCCGACCAAAACCATGCCAATTAATAAAATATGTTGAATTTTCATTTGTTTTCCATTTATTTTAACAATTAATAACAGAATATACAATTATGAAATAAACCGCAATGATATTTCTTATGCTTTAGCAGTTATATCTTTAATGTTTTATCTAAAAAATATTGAAATTCCAGTGTTCTCCCTTCAGGATCTTTTGCCCAGAAGTGATAAATATTGAATCTAGGGTTTAAGACAGGATCTGTAGTTGAAGCATCTTTAAGTTTTAAAAACTCGAGATCTACTTTTTCCTTCGAATCATAGAAGAATGTTATGCATGGATCATCCACTTCCTTATTCCCCTGGCAAAACCCCATAAGGAAATTTTCATGCTTCAAAATAATGCATTGACCTTGATCATGCCAAAGTTCCATACCTATTCTTTCAATATAGAATTGTCTGATCATTTCAAGATCATTCGTTCTGAAAAAAATTAAACCAGCCAAAACAAATCCTGATATTTTAAATTATATAATATTACAGTTCCAATTCAACAAGTTTTGCAGTTACTTGCTCAATTGCCGCCAATTCTTCAATAATATCATTTTTTCCTTCGCCTACAAATTCAATCATGATCAATCCAACTTCGGAACATTGATCAAGTACACCATCGTGAATACCGAGTCTTGTTTTGATACTGCAACCGTATTTGGTTAGAATTTCCTGTACACTTACTGCTGAAGCATGTCTTTTACCGATGAGAATAAGAATGATCATTTTCTTCATTTGATACTCCTTTGTTTGTTAATTCATTGACAGTTCAAGTTTATGTTTAATTTTTTCCCAATTTGGAAGAATTGTTTCAAGTAGTTTGTAAAACTTTGTTCCGTGATCATTGTATTTCAAATGACATAATTCATGCGTAATAACATAGTCAATACATTCTTTCGGTGCTTTTATCAAGTTTATGTTCAATGTTAAAATTCCGTTTTGCGAAAGACTGCCCCACCTAGTTTTCATTCGCTTTATAACCATGTGTGGCATTTTTTTATTTTCAGCAATTGAAGACGTCCATCGATTGTTTAATATGCTGCTGAATTGTTGTATTGCTTTTTCTTTATACCAATTTATCATAAGTTTTTCTACATCGCAACTATTTTTATCTTTACCGCAATAGATTGTAAAAAAACCTCTTGAAAGTTTAACTTTCACTGGTCCTTCTTCTAATATTTTCAAACGATAGTGCCTACCAAGATATAAGTGAGATTCCCCTCCTATGAATTGTTTATTCGGAGTTTTAGGTATGAATTGATTGAAATACTTCCTTTGATTCAGTATCCATCTTGCTCTTTTTTTTAACTTTAGCTCTATTGTATCTATTGGTGTATCTTCGGGAGCTTTAACAACGATAGAATTATCCGGATGAACTGCGATTTCCATTGTTTTTCTTTGAACGAATAGCAGTTGATAATTAATTACTGATTTACCGTATGTAAATGAATACATCAATTGCTCCTGTGTCTTGCAACTTGTAATGCTTTCTCTATTATTTCATCCATCTGTTCTACAGTTAGCTCAATTCCTTTTTCCTGCTTAACAATATCGTACAGATAATCGTCAATTTCATTCATTGCCTGTTTTTGTTCGTCTTCATCATCCCAGAAATGTACTTTCTTATGATTTATCAATATCTTTTGTATTTCAATTGCAGTTTTAGCTATGATATCTTCGGTATTTTCAATATTATCAAATAATGGTTTGATTACTCCGTAATATGCAGCAGCATCTTCATTCGCAGTTAAAATCTCAGGGATATCATCATGCACTCTGTTTTTAATTTTATTTCTGATCTCGATTGCTCTGTCCAGATATTCAGTTTCAGTTATTCTTTGAGATCGGAACAGGTCAATTACTTCTTGTATCAGTTTTGAAAATTTTTCATAAAAAGCAGGATCCTCGTCCATTTTTTCAGTTGTTACTTTCTTTATAGCATGAGCGATAGAATCTGCCTTAGAAGCAGTAGTTTTACCATAAACTCCCTGTTCTTCTTTGACACCCTGAAACTGTACATCATCAAAGATATTTACAGGTTCATTTAGCTGTGTTACTTCGTATGCCTGTATGTGAGTATCAAGCAGCTTTTTTATTTTAGGTTCGTAATCTTTGTAAGATATCGTTTCACCATATCTTTGTTTTACAGATTTTCTCAATTGCTCAAATTTCTTATAATCATTTTTATAACGCTGAAGTGTCTTTTCATCAATTTCAGTTAAAAACTTATCTGATGAAAGAGCGATAGCTAATATTCGTCCGAAATCCCTTAGCCTTTCGTAAAATTCTTCTCTTATTGAATCATCAGCTAGTAATTTTTCGTACGATTCTTCATCATTTGCATATTTAACGGTTTTAAAAACATCCCAAAGATCAGAATACTTCTGTGGAAGCTTTTCGATCTCTTTATTTATCGAAATTAGAGTACCTTCAAGATCGGTTATGTCAAATCCTTCTAATGCATCGTATTGTGTAAGTGCTTTATCAAGTTCTCCGAGGATATTTGCATAATCAACGATATATCCGAATTGTTTTCCTTCATGGAGTCTGTTTACTCTTGCGATAGCTTGAAGTAGATTGTGTTCTCTTAATATTCTGCATAAATACATGACTGTATTTCTTGTGGCATCAAATCCGGTTAGTAATTTGTCGACAACGATCAATATTTCAGGATTAGAGTGTTTTTTGAACTGATCGATTATTGTTCTGTTATAGTTATCTTCATTTCCATATCGTTTCATCATTTTTTGCCAGAACTTTTGAACTTCTTCCTTTGGTTCATCATCTACTTCTTCATATCCTTCTCTTGAATCAGGTGGTGAAATGATAACTTCAGAAGTTACAACTCCAATTTCATTAAGGTATTCGTAATATTTTAAAGCAGATTCTTTACCTGGCGCAACAAGTTGAGCTTTGAAACCTGTGCCTTTCCAATTTTCTCTGAAATGCTCACTAATATCGAAAGCTCTCATATATATAACTTGATCAGTCTTATTTAGCATTTCTGCTCTGGAATATTTTCGTTTCAAGTCAGCTTTCTGATCTTCTGTGAGACCTTGAGTATGTCTTTCAAACCATAAATCAATTGCAACTTTGTTCTGTTTTAATTCAACAAGACGACCTTCGTATAACAACGGTACTACGGCTTTATCTTCAACCGCTTGAGTTATTGAATAGTGAGGATCAATCAAGCCACCAAACTTCTGAAAACTGTTTTTTTCTTTCTTTAATAGGGGAGTGCCAGTGAAACCTATATAACAGGCATTCGGGAACATCTTTCTCATTTTTGCTGCATGAGTACCGAATTGTGAACGATGACTTTCATCTACCAGAATAAAAATATCGGGGGAATCATCATGAAACTGCTTATATGTTGAAGCTCTTTCAAATTTATGAATTAGAGTTGTAATTATACTTGCATTTTTTTCTATGATAAGGTCTACAAGATTTCTTCCGGAAGTAGCTCTTCTAGGCTCTAAACGGCAGGATACAAATGTATTTTTTAACTGTTTATCAAGATCAGTCCTGTCTGTAACTAAAACGAGTCTTGGATTAGTAATTTTTGTATCTATTGCAAGGTTTCTTGCAAGCATTACCATTGTAAGTGATTTCCCTGAACCTTGTGTGTGCCAAATAATACCACCTTGTCTTTTTCCTTCACTTCCAATATTCTTAATTCTATCAAGAGTGGATTTTATAACAAAATACTGCTGGTACCGTGCTATTTTTTTATCTCCACCGTCAAAAACAACATATTTCCAAACCAGCTCAAGAAGTCTTTCCGGTCTGCATAAAGAGTAAATAGCCTTATCCTGCTCTGTAACTAACCGTTCCTGATTTATTAGGCTTGTATTAACTTTAAAATATCTTGATAATTCATCAATAACTGAATCGTCTATCTTATCATTAATGATTTTCTGCAACTTTTTATATTCATCATCAACAACATTCATGTTCGGCTCTTTCCAAACACCCCAGAATTTTGCTGAAGTTCCGGCAGTTGCATATAATGCTTTGTTCTTATTTGTAGCTAAAACCATTTGAGTATAAACAAACAATTTAGGAATAAAATCTTCACCCTGATTTCTGACTGTCTGAGAAACAGCCTGCTCAACTTCCTCAGAAGGTGATTTACATTCTATAACTGTAAAAGGAATTCCGTTTACAAATAAAACAAGATCAGGTCTTGCAGTTTCTGTACTCCTTGATCTTTCAACACTGTATTCAGGTGTAACATGATAAATATTTCTTTCAGGGTTTCGCCAATCAATATAATTAAGGTCAAAACTCTTCAAATCCCCGTCAACACTTTGCTCCAAAGCAGTACCTAAAGTCAGCAGATCATAAATAGCTTCATTTGTCTTAAGTAAACCGTCATATTTAATATTTTTTATCTTCTGAATAGCAGATTGAATATTCTCTTCACTGAATAAATATTCATTACCTTTAAAATTGATACGATTAATCTCTTTCAGCTGATTTCGTAGAATATTTTCAAGAAGAACATTTGATTTTCTATCCTGCCTTTCAAAAAGAGCTTTTGAAGGTGATATGTATTCATAACCGAGATTGATCAATAACTCAATCGCAGGTATTTGAGATAAAAATTTTTCGTTGAATTGGAATTTAGGCATCTTTACCTCTTGTCTTCAATTTTTTAATGTCCTGTTCCAATTCTTTTAAATTTTCTTCATGTTGAATCTGCTTTTGCTTATCTTTATAATTTCCATATTCAAGTGCAGATTTTTCTAATGCCATTTGATGACTGATCTTACCTGCATTCTTGAGAAGTTCTTTCCCATTGAATTGAATTAAAACATCCAGTCTTTCTGCCCAGTCTTTCATGTACATCGGAGTTTGCTGCTGGGCCATAGTTTCTGCAAAAGCAAGATACTGCTCAACAATAAGTCCCAGTAGCTTCATTTCATCTTCTTTCAGATAATTTTTAGCAATACTTACATCATTTTTCTTTATTGAAAGTTCTTTCTTATCCAAAGAATTCATACCCATAAGGGGTAAAGATGCATCAACTCTACGAAAAACAAGTTCAGCAGCAGTATTTTGACTAACTGCCCAAAGTAATTTATTCTGAATAATTTTAAAGAATTCTACAGTTTCTTCGTCATGTGAATCATAATCTTTGCTGGTTGTATAGATATCTTTAATTTTCTGATAAAAAAATCTTTCTGAAATTCTAATCTGCCTTATGCGTTCCTGGAGTTCATTAAAATAATTCATTGAACTACCTGATTTAAAACGATCATCATTTAAAACAAAACCTTTTACGATATACTCTTTTAATCGCTGAGTTGCCCATATTCTGAATTGGGTTGCCTGATGTGAATTAACACGATAACCAACCGCAATAATAACATCAAGATTAAAGTATTTCACTTGATAATTTTTACCATCTTCGGCAGTTGTTTCCAAAATGGAAATAACTGAATTTTCTTCTAGTTCACTACTATCAAATATATTCTTTAAATGTTTGCTTATAGCAGGAATTTGGACACCAAATAATTGTGCTATTGTTTTTTGTGGTAACCAAACAGTCTCATTTTCTAAACGAACATCAATTTTTAGACTCCCGTCATCTGATTGATAAATTAATATTTCAGAATTATTCATATTGT
The DNA here is from genome assembly GCA_027858795.1 of Candidatus Delongbacteria bacterium. The sequence goes on from JAQICF010000098.1 coordinate 20,900, forward strand.
TTACCTTATTTTATTGTATTCATAACCCAGATTGATCAATAACTCAATCGCAGGTATCTGTGATAAAAGTTTTTCGTTGAATTGGAAATTCTTCATAACCAGCCTTTATTTAATACAAATAATATTAATCCACAACAAGTTATCAGGAATAATAAAATACCAATAAACAAGAATGACAGTGGAACCTTGTCTCTCCAAAAAGAGAATTTCAGTTGCTCTTCAAGCCAACTGATTTGATGTTGCCAAAAAAATTTATAATGTGCATACCAATCACTTAAAAGGATTTGCTTGCCAAGACTTATCTCATAAAATTCATTTTGAATTTCATCTAATTGAGCGATATTCTCTGAAAAATCATCATCAATATCCTTTTTATTCACCTTATAATACAATTCTTTTAATTGGTTATATAATTGCGTAGATTTAGTACCTACCTTCAAATATTCTTCTTTCTTTTCATCATAAAAACTTATAACCAAGCTAAAAATACCTACAACTATTAAGATAGCAGATATGTGTTTTGAAGAAAGCGTGTCTATAAATAATGCAAAAATACCAATTGATATTGAAATGACACTAATGAAATTTGGTGCTTTATTCACTATGTCATATGTGGCAAAGTGTTTTTTTGCACCAAATCCCACATCATATCCCTTTTCGGCTATTACTTTTAATAAGTCAAACTTTTTCATACTACTCTCCCTGTGTTATTGGAACATCCAGTTGTGCACGAGCCACAACAACACCATTTTTTACTATGTAACATTCAACTTCGTGAGCACCACGGAATGTAGCTGGTTCATGTTTTTTTTCTTCACCACTCACAATTTGACCTCTTATTACATTTTTCTTTTTTGCAACTTCACCTTTATTTAAAACTTTCCATTTTATTTCAAAAGGCCTTGGTACTTCATTGTATATAATCTTAAAAATCAATTGCCTATTATTTAGTAAAGGTATTCGCTTTCTTAACATTTCTAAAAGACTATGCTCTCTAAATCCATTCTGAGTAACATCACAATCTATATCTATTTGATAACGTATATCAATTGGGTAATAATCTTCAATAAATTGTTCAGTATCATCCCAAGTAATTCCTTCGTGAAGTGCCTTAGTTACTTCAACTTTAGCACTAGGGAATTGACTTCCAAATACTTTCTTCCATTTTGAATTCACATTTTTATTTTTTTCTGAATCTATAGCATCAAGTATTAGCTCGTAGGCTTTTTTTGCTTTCTTCTGAAATTTCTTTTTTATATACACATACTGCCTACTTCCAGGAGCTAAATAATAATTTTGATCAGGCAATTCTGATATATATTTAAAAAAATCTCTAACTAACCAGTCATAGTATGGAAAACTTTTATCATCAAAAGAATCTGTTGAATTTAGAAAATTGTAAGCAAGAGTATCAATTAAAAAACCTCCCATTACGATACCATGTTTATTCTTCCATGCTCGAATCATTTTACATAATGGTCTAAGGTTAGTGTTTTTATCTGAATCTAAATCAGACATAGCTTTTATTTCTGCACGAGGATTTGTAATCTCCCAACTACCACCATTATTCGTATCAGGATATTTAAATGTTCCATCATCTTGTTCAAAACTAGGTACTATTTCAATTTCTTGATTTTCAAAAGAGACTACAACAACTTGCCCATCGCCCCATGAGCCAGTTCTAGAGTATCGCTCCTTTACTGCCTCTTTTACATCCTGTAATAGTGCTGATTGTCGCCCATTTTTAAACCCTTCCCAAACGGATAAAGGTAACATATAGACCATGTCTAAATCTGAGATACCTTTTATAGCTGTCTTCCTACCATATGAACCAACTTGTAGAGTATTATTGATTTTAGATTCACTATCTCTATATTTTTTATTTAAACATCGTGTAATTTCACCATATCGGTTGCTGATTTGCTCAGCGTTATCAATTTTTAAGTTTGATAAAAACTCCTTAAACATATCTGTCACACTCATTAATCTACCTACTTAACTTAAACATTTGTTACAGCATTTACTTTTACTCGCCATTTTCCGGTCAACAACTTCTGTATCAAGCCTCTTTTCTGAGATTGATATTTTTCAAGAATTTGATTCATGTTTTTAATTTCAATTTTTGCATAGTTAAGCGCTAATACTATAATATTTTGAATTTCTATATCTGGTAAGGGAATTTTAAATTTCTTTACCATTTGTGCATTAATATTTGATTGTGTTCCAATTTGACCTTGTCTTTTTATTTTATCCTTAATTGAAATTAGATAGTAATATAAATAATGATTTGTAACATCATTATTGGGAATTATCCCTAAAATAGCTTGACTTGAAGATGCGGGTAATTGAGAAATACATACTTCTCCAATTGAAGCATACATTGCAAAGAATACAGTGTATGAAGGAAATATTTTTGCTGAACTGTTTTCAATGCCTAATTGTGTTAATTTTCTTTGAGTATCTTTTATGTACATACCACTTGAAGTCATATCAGAAATTGAAATCCATAAAATATCACCATCATAATATTCTTGTACAAATGATTTAGGAGTTCCTCCACTATTCATTTCACAAACATCTCCCAACTTAACTTCTTTCCAGCCTTCTTTCTTTGCTTTCTTAGTTATCAACTCATCAAGCAACCACTTAAATATTTTCTCTTTCTTTACAATCAGCTTTTCCGTTTTTTCAATAGCTGAATCCCATGTGGAAAGAATATCTGCAATTGCTTTTTGTTCTTGCTGTTTTAAATTTGGAACTAGGAGATTACCGATTTGTACAAAATTCAATCCTTCTCTGCTTCCACCACTTTGGTAAGATGTTATTTGTTTTTGACCGTACCATGAGTTCAAATACGATGATAAAAAATTAGGATTAAATTTATCGTTAAGTCTAATAATGCAAACATGTTGGTTCACATTCGCTTGATCAATATCTAATGGCACAACGCAACAACGACCAATTGAAGCTCCGGTAATATTTAATAAAACATCGTTAGGATATACTTTCGAACCTTTCATTTTTTCATGTTGTTTTTCATCAATATAAGCTACATCGTTTAATTCCAATCTATTATGCAGAACATTTTGACTGCGAATAAGTGGTATTCCGCTTTTTTTATAAACAGCTGAACCACCTCTTGGGGTTACTCCGCTTCCAATTTTAATTGTATAATTTTTAAGTTTCGAGGTTTTCCAAGTTGAACTCATTCACAATCCTCCGACTTCTTCGGCAACTCACTATCCTTTATCATTTTCTTATCAGAGGATTCAACTCTTTTTTCGAGTTTTTTCAAATCTTCTTTAGGAGTTGGCAGTTCTTCGGGCATTGTTCCACCAAGTTCTTTAATTGTTTCTCGAACTTTTTTGCCGACTTTGAAATGAGTAGCATTAGCATTATTCTTTCCTTGAATATTTTCTCTTTTCAGCTTCTCTTCAGTTTGAGTAGCTCGGAATAGATTTGCAGCTAATTCTGTACTACCCATATTATCAAGAATCTGCTGGCTTTTCTTTAAACCTTTTTTACTATGGATGCCCTTAGCATCAAGACCTCCATATAGTCCTTTGTATCCATGATTTTGAAAAATAGCAAAATCAAGATGTGATTCAACACCTGCATTTTGTGCTGCTTCAACGAGTTTTTTGTTATGTTCCTTAACTTCATTACGAAGAAAGATTCTTTTTTCATCTTCTTTTAATTGCTGAAATTTCTTATCATCAGAAAGCTCCTGCCTTCTTGTCTGGATAGCGAAGTATGTTTGTCCGTTTGCAACAACAGGTTTAGATGGGTCAGCATTTTGTACGATAAGGTAACAGGCGTAGCGAGATAAAGCATAAGATGGCATTTCTCGTTCTACTCCGGAACCGATTGAAACCATCTCGTGCAACTCCACGAAATGGTTTGAGATATCATAACCACTTTTTTGACAGGCAGTTTTAGCTCTTTCAATGACCGGAATAAAATTACGGAATTCAGTATATTCAAGTACTTTAGATAGCTGTCTCGCATACCAAAACTCTTGACCGTTATTTCCTGAATATTTAATACTTTCGAACTTTGTAGAATGTATTTTTTCTATTGCTTTCTTAATCATATTTTCTCCAGCAAAATAAGTCTGAGCAAAAGCAATAGCTTCTTTTCTAGAATCACCGTTTTGAGCAATCAAATAACACGCATATCTCGTAAGTATCATATCATCAATATTTCGTGTTTTATCATAACCAATGTAAACCTTTTTACTGACGTCAGTAAAATGGTTTTTTACATCAACACCAGCATTTCCACAGGATATGATTGCTTTTTTAATTACTTCTTGAAAATTTTGCCATTTACTATAGCCAAGTTTTTCCATTAGTTCTCTGGCAAACCAGAATTCAATATCTGAATCTTTTACTTTTCTAACTATACTGTCAAAAGATTCCTTTAGTTGAATTATTACATCGTTTTTCATGTATTTATTACCTCATAATTCAGCTTGTATAACCAATTCCCCCATCTGGTAAAAATGGTCTTAAAAACCATCTCGTGCAACTCCACGACATGGTTTTTTACTATTCATCGCTGTATCTCTTTTAGTTTTTCTGCCATTTTAGCTCTGACTTCGACCAACTCTTTTTCAAGATTATCAATCTCAATTTGAACTTCATCAATATCAATTTCTTCCTCTTCTACAAAAGTATCAACATACCTTGGAATGTTGAGATTAAAATCGTTCTCTTTGATCTCTTCAAAAGAAGCTAAATGAGCATATTTATCTACATTTTTTCTATCTTTGTATGTCTTTATTATCGTATCAATATGTTCTTCTGAAAGATTGTTCTGATTCTTACCTGAAATAAAGTCACGACTTGCATCAATAAATAAAACCTTCTTACTAGTCTCCTTCGCACCACCCTTTTCTCTGCTTCTGTCAAAAACAAGAATTGCTACAGGAATACTTGTAGTTGGAAATAAATTTCCAGGAAGTCCAATAACAGCATCAAGTAGATTTTCTTCGATCATCTTAGTTCTAATTCGACCTTCAGCTGCACCTCTAAATAAAACTCCATGAGGAACAACAACCGAAACTCTTCCTTCAAGTTTTAAAGCAGTCTCGATCATATGAGTAATAAATGACCAGTCTCCCTTACTTTTAGGAGGTACGCCCCTCCAATAACGGTTATATCTGTCACTTTCAGCATTTTCCTGCCCCCATTTGTCGAGAGAAAACGGAGGGTTAGCTACGACACAGTTGAATTTCATAAGTTTATCTTCTTCTACGAGCAAGGGGCTGTTAAGTGTATCACACCATTCAATTCTTGCACTGTCAAAACTGTGTAAGAACATATTCATACGACATAAAGCCCAAGTACTTCCATTAGATTCCTGACCAAAAAGAGCAAAATTCTTATTTCCAACTTGTTTTGCTGCCTGAATAAGCAAACCACCTGCTCCACAGGCTGGATCACAAATACGATCACCTTTCTTAGGTTGAGCTAATTTAGCTACAAGTTCTGTAACTTTTAGTGGGGTGAAGAACTCACCTGCCTTCTTTCCTGAATCAGAAGCAAAGCGTTCTATAAGATAAATATATGTATTACCAATAACGTCTTCTGAAACTCTCGAAGGACTCATATCCAGTTGTTTTTTATTAAAATCTTCTAATAGTTGCTTTAATCGTCTGTTTCGATCTATTGTTTTACCAAGATTTGCTTCACTATTAAAATCAATATTCCTGAAAACACCTTCAAGCTTCGACTTATTATTTTCTTCTATATGGTCTAATACAATATTAATGAGTTCACCAAGATTTGGTGCATTTTTTCTATCAAGCAAGCTGTAATAGGTTGCTTCAAATTTCTCAATGACCTTTTCTTTTCCTGTTTTAGGATCTTTATCTTTTATTTCTATAACCGGAATTAAGAACCTTTCTCTCTTAAGTTTCCTTCGGATACGAGTATCATCATCTCCATACTGCTTTTTATATTCTTCATAGTGATCTTTCCAAACATCTGAGATATATTTGAGGAAAAGCATTACAAGTATATAATCTTTATATTGTGCAGGATCAACAACACCCCTGAATGTATCACAAGCTGACCATGCTGCATTATTAATATCTTTCTGTAGAATTTTGCTTTCCATTATTTATTCTCCCTTCTTACACCTTTAAAAGGTTTATCATCTGCTTTCTGATCAATAATTCTTCCTGTTTCTGTATCTCTTTTATTCCATTTTCCATTTTGTGGATTATACACCTGACTCCTGTCAGTCACAGAACCATGTCTATGATTATTACCTGTATTCTTTGCCATAGTTTAATCTCCTTTAACTATATTCATTAATATATTATTGTAATACTTGTTCTTATTCTTCATAAGTTGATCAAGCAATTCAGATTCTAGAACTGCTAGTCTTGCCAGTTCTATTATCAATTTCTGTTTTTCTAATGGAGGAATATTTATTTCAAGATTTTCAAGAGCTGACTTGTTGATCATTTTCTGAGAAGTACCCTCTGAGATAGAATTAAAATATGATTGAGCAATAGAACTACCGATGTACCAGTTTAAATATTCTGGAAGTATCTGAGTGTTATTGATTCTTATTAATAATAGAGGAGCTGAAAGGATTGCAGTAATCTTATCATCGAATATTGAGGAAGTATTATTACTTCCCCTTGATTTAAAGAGAAGATCACCATTCTGAATAAAATGTTTATCCGAAATGTTAAAATCACTTATCTTCAAAATGTCTTTATTGTCTTTTATATATTCAGAATCCAGATCTTTCATCTGAATAACTGCAAAATTGCCATCGTCACGATGTACAATTTTATTTCTAAATGTATATCCGGTCTGGATGTTTGCTATTTTTTTTAATTTATACTTCATAAAGCTTTTCATTTCTCTGTATTTAACACCAACGAAATGAAATATACGAAATATATTTTCAAAAATCAACTATAAATTTATCTGTAATGACGTTTTTGTATTTACAATGTAATTGCTTTGTAAATACTTTTCAGCTTAAAATAGTTTCATATCTATCCAACAATTCTTCCAACTCACTCATTGCAAAATTCCTGCTGAATCTCTTGCTTTCTTTTCCTTCTACGAAAACTAATACAGTCGGAACAGTGAAAACCGTATATTGCCCACTGATATCAGGTGACTCAGTTGTATTTACATAAATAAATCCAAAATCATCATATTCTTCAGTAAGTGCTTTTACTTTCGGTTTTAAAACTTTGCAGACGTTACATTCATCGTGAGAGAAATATGCAACAGTTACTATTTTCTCTGCGATAATATTTTCAAATTCATTTAATTTCATATTCCCCTTCCAGACGAACACATAGTTTCGTCCCTACTGTTGCGTTTAATTATCCATTGTCAATTGCAAACTGTCAATTGTCTCTTTAACGATCTTTCCCCAAGCAGAATAGCCTTTTGCATTTAAATGCAAACCATCATGTGAATATTCTGCTTTCAAAAGATTATTTTCTGATAGATGTTCATTTAAATCTAAGAACAAAATATTTTTATCGTCAGCAAACTTCTTTAATTCATCATTGATAGTGGTAATATATTCATTGTTATGCTCAAAGTCGTAAAATCTCTGTTCAGTATAAATTATTGATTGAAGCACAGGCTTAACGTCATTATTGAGTAAGGTGTTAATAATATTTTTGATATTTGCTATCGTATTTTCAGGAGGTACTCTTCTAGTCAGATCATTTATACCTCCTAGAAAGAAACATACTTTAGGTTTAACTTTTATAACAGTTTTCATTCTGTTAAGCATTCCTTCTGTGATATCTCCATTAATACCTCTGTTAACAATATCTTTTCTACCAAGAAGTTCGTTCCAGTCAATACCGGCTGTTATTGAATTTCCAAGCATAACAATATCAGCTTGTTTGTTAAAAAGCATAAAATTTTCAGTCCCCGGCTTATATTTTGGGTTTTCTGTGTAATGATATTTATCCTGGAGATCAAGTTTTCTTGAAATGTATTGGCTTGATCTATCCCATAGATTTCCTTTGATTATTAAGAAAATAACTACAAGAAGCAGAATGATATTTAAAATGATCAATATCTTCTTCATCTAAATACCTATTGAATTAATTAAAAAAAAAGGGCGTAACATACGCCCTATCACTGGTTAACAGCAACACCCATCTTCTTTCTTATGATTATGCTCTTCTTCATGATCTTCACAACCACAACCACAACCCTCATCTTCACTTTCCTCATAAGGATATTTGATAGCAGCATGTGCTGCTGCTAATCTTGCAATAGGTACTCTGAAAGGAGAGCAACTTACTTCGTCAAGTCCTATACAATGACAGAATTCAACAGATTCAGGATCTCCACCATGTTCTCCGCAAATACCAATGTGAATATCAGGATTAACTTCTCTGGATGTAATAATACAATGTTCCATCAATTTACCAACACCTTCCTGATCAATAGTTTGGAACGGATCTTTATCATAAATTCCAAGATCAACGTATTTTCCAAGGAAACTTCCTGCATCATCTCTACTGAATCCACAAGTCATTTGAGTAAGATCATTAGTTCCAAAACTTATAAAGTCACATTCCGGAGCAAATTCATCAGCTGTTAAAGCTGCTCTAGGTACTTCGATCATAGTTCCGATCTTATAATTAACTTTATCTTTTGCACCAAGTTCTTCAGCAACATCTTCAATTATTTTTTTAATAATCATATATTCTTCAACTTTTCCAGTCAATGGTACTTCTATCCAAGGTTTTGAGTCCTTAACATTTAAAGCTGCTTTAAAAATAGCTCTTGCCTGCATTGCTGAGATCTCAGGATAAACAACTCCTAAACGACAACCTCTGAAACCAAGCATAGGGTTAAATTCATGAAGACTTTCGATAGTTTGCTTTAACTCATCAACAGTAACATTAATTTCAGCTGCAACACCTTCAATATCTTTTTCTGCCTGTGGAAGGAATTCATGCAAAGGTGGATCTAAAAGTCTGATGATCATTGGTTTTCCATCTAATTCTTTGAACATTCCTTCAAAATCTCCTTGCTGATAAGGTTCTATCTTAGCTAGAGCGAGTTCTCTTTTCTCTTTTTCTTTTGCAACGATCATTTCTCTTACAGCTTTGATCCTTGATTCTTCAAAGAACATATGCTCTGTACGGCAAAGACCAATACCTTCTGCGCCAAACTTAATCGCTATTGCAGTGTCATGAGGAGTGTCAGCATTTGTTTTAACTATCATTTCTTTTCTTTCGTCTGCCCATTCCATAAGAGTTCCGAAATCTCCTGAAAGCTCAGGGTCTGTTACAGCAATACTGCCTTCATAAACATTACCATTAGAACCGTTTAGAGTAATATAATCACCTTCTTTAAAAACTTTGTCTCCAAATTTTAAAGTTCCTTCACTCTCATTTATTTTTGCCGCTGAACATCCTGCAACACAGCATTTTCCCATTCCTCTGGCTACAACAGCAGCATGAGATGTCATACCGCCACGAGCTGTAAGAATACCTTGTGAAGCATTCATACCAATCAGGTCTTCAGGAGAAGTTTCATTTCTTACTAAAATTACTTTCTCTCCGGCTTCATTTTTATCATGAGCAAGATGAGCATCAAAAACTACAGTACCTACTGCTGCACCCGGTGATGCAGGAAGCCCAGTTCCTAAAGCAGTTACTTCTTTTTCAGCATTCGGATCAAGATGAGGATGAAGTAATTGGTCTAATTGTGCAGGTTCAACTCTTAAAAGAGCAGTATCCTTGTCAATAAGACCTTCTTTGAACATTTCAACAGCCATAGTAACCGCGGCTGCAGCTGTTCTTTTTCCACCCCTTGTTTGAAGCATCCAAAGTTTACCTTCTTCTATTGTAAACTCCATATCCTGCATATCGGTGTAGTGTTTTTCTAAACCATCTCTGTATGATACTAACTCATTGTAGATAGCTTCATTTTGATCTTTCAATGTTACTATTTCAAGTGGAGTTCTGATTCCTGCAACAACATCTTCGCCCTGTGCATTCATCAAGTATTCACCATAAAATTTATTTTCACCGGTACTTGGGTTTCTTGTAAAGCATACTCCGGTACCACTGGTATCACCTTTATTACCAAAAACCATTACCTGAACGTTAACAGCAGTTCCGGCTAATCCTTTAAGATTGTTCAATTTTCTGTATAGAATTGCTCTATCATTATTCCATGATCCAAAAACTGCCTCAATTGACATCTTTAGCTGTTCGAAAGGATCCTGTGGAAATAATTTTCCAGCTACTTTTTGTATTGCAGTTTTATATTTTTCAATAACAACCTGAAGATCAGCTGCAGTAAGGTCAGTATCAATTTCAACACTTTTTTCTTCTTTAACTATTTCAAGTTCTTTTTCAAATACTTCACCTTTAATATTCATTACAACATTTCCAAACATCTGAATGAATCTTCGGTAAGAATCATATCCGAATCTTTCATTTCCAGTTTTACTGATAATTCCTTTCACAGAATCATCGTTAAGTCCAAGGTTTAGAACTGTATCCATCATTCCCGGCATTGAAACAGCGGCACCTGATCTAACCGACAACAATAAAGGATCATCATTGTCACCTAATTTTTTACCCATCATTTCTTCGAGTTCTTTAATGTGCAGCTTATACTCTTCAATAATTGCTTCGGATATTTTATTTTGCCCATCGTTATAAAAATCTTGGCAAGCTTCAGTAGTCAAAGTAAATCCTGGAGGTACTGGAATTCCGATCTTAGTCATTTCCGCAAGGTTTGCTCCTTTTCCCCCAAGCAATTCCTTCATTTTAGCTTCTCCCTCTTTGAAGCTATATACAAATTTTTTTGTCATGATATTCTCCTTTAAATTATATAATTAATAACCCTGTTTTTTAATTCACAACTCCGACTAGTAAAAATAAATGTTTATGTTTATTAAGTCAATATATTTTGTTGAAAAATATCTATTTTCGATATTTAAAATTTAATAATATTTTCCTTGCCAAAAGGACTTTTTTTTGTTACCTTTGTAAAACTTGTGACGTAGGCACGAGCAATAATTAATTTTTAACAAAGAGGGTAATGCTATATGATGTACGTGGGATACCGCTCAAACAAATCACTGAACGAATATTTGAAAGAAATTAGTAGAGAAAATCTATTAACAGCTGTTCAAGAAGTTGAATTAACCAGAACAATGAGAAATAACAAAGGAGTTAAGTCTCAGCGTGCTAAAGATAAGATGGTCAAGTGTAATCTTCGTTTTGTTGTATCTGTTGCAAAGCAATATAAAAATCAGGGATTAAGTTTCAATGATTTAATAAATGAAGGTAATTTAGGTTTGATAAAAGCAGCATCAAGATTTGATGAGACAAAAGGATATAAATTTATTTCTTATGCAGTATGGTGGATCAGACAGTCTATTTTACAAGCTCTTGCAGAACAATCTCGTGTTGTAAGACTTCCATCTAATAAGATATCGGTTTTAAATAAGATCCATAAGACTCGTTCAAGATTGCAGAATAAATATGAAAGAGAACCGACAGTCGAAGAAATTGCCGGAATCATGGAAGTAACAGAAGACGAAGTTTATAATACTCTTAAGATATCCGGTCAACATTTATCAATTGATTCACCTATAAAAGATGGTGAGGATAATAGACTTATTGATGTTCTTAAAAG
>JAQICF010000108.1 GCA_027858795.1 Candidatus Delongbacteria bacterium
GCAGGTGGTCCGGGTGTTATGCTAACAGATGCTCTTTCTCAAGGAGGAATGTTTGTTCCACATATTGAAGGTAAATATGCAGATGAATTAATCGAAAAATTATATCCGGGATCATCGGTAAGTAATCCGATCGATTTTTTAGCAACTGGGAATGCAGAACAGTTAGGAATTATTATTGATTATATTGACGATAAATTTGATAATATTGATGGAATGGTCGTGATTTTCGGTTCTCCTGGACTTTTTGAGATCTATGATGTTTACGAACTTCTAAATGAAAAGATGAAAACCACTAAAAAACCGATATATCCACTATTACCTTCTATAGTAACAACTGAAAAAGAAATTGAGTATTTTAAGGACTTTGGCAGAGTATATTTCTCAGATGAAGTAAATCTCGGATTAGCTTTAACTTCAGTCAGTAACTCAATTTCTGAGTTCTCTGAAGTAGATTCTGTAAATATTGACGTAGAAAGGATCAGAAAGGTTATTGATTCATCTCAGGACGGTTATTTGCAATCAAATGAGATCGTTTCTATTTTAGATGCAGCAGGAATTCCAAGAGTACCGGAATATGTTTCTAGGGATATTAATAGTATAATAGAAAAATCAAATGAGTTTGGCTATCCTATCGTTATGAAGATCGTTGGTCCGGTTCATAAGTCAGATGTCGGTGGTATTGCTTTGAATATCATGAAAGAGCAGGAGATCAGGAACGAATACTTACGAATGGAGCAGATAGAAGGATTTGAAGGTATAATGATCCAACCTATGCTGAGCGGAAGTGAGTTTTTTGCAGGTGTGAATTATGAGGATAGTTTTGGGCATATGATACTTTGCGGTTTGGGTGGGATCTATATTGAAGTATTCAAGGATACAGCCCAATCATTAGCTCCAATTTATAAAGATGAAGCTTTATCTATGATAAGATCTTTAAAAAGCTATAAGATAATTCAAGGTGTAAGAGGAAAAGAAGGCATGAATGAGGATCTTTTTGCTGAGATCATTACAAGGCTTTCCAAACTAGTTGGAGTTGCACCTGAAATAAAAGAACTCGATCTCAATCCTTTACTAGGAACTGCAAAAAGTGTTATAGCAGTAGATGCAAGAATCAGAGTAGAAAAGTAATTGAAAAGATCAAATTATAAAAAAAGGCAATTCGTTATGAATTGCCTTTTTCCTTATTCCTCTTCCCTCTCAGGTGGGAACATTTTTTCGATAAAACCTCTTTTGATTGGCTCTCCACCCATGAGAACACTTAAGTTGCTTTTAGCAGTATGATTATCCTTCCAGAGATCGAGAGCTTTTTTGTAAAAAACAATGGCTGAATCCTGCAACAGCTTATGCCTCATAACTACACCCATGTTCGTATAGACCACAGAATACCTTTTATCTATCTCTTTCAGGGCAAAACTTATATCAATAGTTCTTTTATCAATAATATCCTTTTTCGTTTCAGCTTCTATTTCTGAAAAATCCTCTGATACTTTTCTAAAAAGCTCATCATTGTTCAATGGTAAATAAGTATTCTTCCATATGTCGAAATACTCAATACTTTTATTAAGGTTTTGCTCAGAATTATCAAGAAATTTAATTTTTTCAGCATCATCTCTTGCCTGATAAAGAGCTTTCGTGATAAATATTGAAGCCAAATTGGTATAAACCACTCCTCTTTCAAATGAATCTTGATAATGATCAATTTTTGAGTATTCCACATCCATTGAATCAAGCAATGCAATAGCTTCTTCGGTCTTATTATCTGTAACTGCCTGATTATATCTTAAGTGCATTTCTTTTATATGGTGTATTCTAGGGTCTTCAAGACTATTTATATAGCTGTAGTAATTATAGGCAATAAATACTCCGATTATAGTTATTGCCAGCATAATGATGGTTAGTCTTTTAGTGCCAGTAGTAAGTTTTATCATGTGATTCCTTGTGTATGTTGTGGGTTCAAGTTATTGAACCCTTACGAATCCCCTTCCAGATGAACACATGGGTTCATCCTTACAAACCGCCTTTGTGCCTTTGAGTGGAATAGAAATAAAAAAAGCTCAGATCAAAGACCTGAGCTTAATATAAACCAAGATACTTAATTCAGCAATAGATTAAGTGTGTACTTTCTCCACTAAGAATTTTCTGATTTCGTATGGAGTTTCCTCAGTAAACAGAGAAACAACGATATTCGTTAAGATCGCCAAAGGAGCACCGATCCATGCGAAATACCAAGCACCTAACCAGTAGGTAAAGAATTCTTCACCTGGTAAAGCCCATCCATACTTCGCTGAAAGGAAGAATGTAAGGGATACAAAAGCTACAGATAAACCAACGGATAATCCAGCGATTGCACCTTTTTTATTAGAACCACTCCACCATATACCAAGAAGGAATAATGGGAATATTGTCACAGCTGCTAACGAGAATGCTAAAGCAACAAGTTGAGCAATCAATGCAAGTTTTAACATTGCTATTGCCATTACAATTATGGTCATAAGAATTGTAGACATTCTTGCCATGAACATTTGTTTCTTAGGAGTTGCATCAGGGTTAAGAACTTTAAAGTAAAGGTCATGTGAGAATGCTGAAGAACCTGCTACGAGAAGTCCAGATACCGTAGAGAAAGCAGCAGATACACCACCGGCAGCTAAGAATCCAACTATCAATGGATGAATATCACCTAACTGTGCGGTATAAACTACGATAGCATCTTTTGCAAGTTGTCCAATTTCAGGATTTGAAGAGAGTATCTTTCCAAATGCAGAGAATACAGGAGCACTCCAATAGAGAATACTGATGAAGAATAATCCCCATACAACAGACCATCTTGCATCTCTTGCTCTAGGAACAACATAGAATCTTTGAATTACGTGAGGTAATCCTGCAGTTCCGACCATTAAAGAAAATACAATCGCCATCCATTGGAAAAAAGTTTGACCGGCTGAAGGGTCCCAAGGCATAGCAAATTCAGGGCTAGGTAGAATTGCGAAATTATGCCCGAAAGCATTCATCATATTTCCAACTTCCGGTGCCGGAATACCATTAACAATATCACTTACAGCAGCTCCATACCCTATTTGAGGTAATAACCAGAAATAGTCAAATTTGAAAGTAAGTACAAATAATGGAATTAAGAATGAAATTATAATAATAACATATTGTATCTGCATATTCTTAGTGACACCAAGCATACCTGAGATCATAGTATAAGCAAGAACCACAGTACCACCGATTATTACTGACCAATAATAGTCAAGTCCAAGAACCCATTTAAACATAATTCCGATACCACCAAATTGACCAACACAATAGGATATTGAAATTAAGATTGCAACAATTGCGGATACTGCTCTAAGGCCTGTTGAATAATATCTGTCACCGATAAAATCAGGAGCAGTATATTTACCATATTTTCTGATCTGTCCGGCCATAAGGATAAGTAATAGAACATAGCCTCCTGTCCATCCAACTACAAATGCAAGACCGTGATAACCTGATCCGTACATTAAAGCAGCCATTCCAAGGAAAGAAGCTGCACTCATCCAATTTGAAGCAATTGCCATACCTGATCCGACACGAGAAATACCTCTTCCTGCCGCATAATAATCTGTTGTATCTTTTGCCCTGTTGAATATACCTACAAGTACGAATAGTACGAGTATAGAAATAAGAATAATTGCAGGTCCAACTTTGAAACCACCTTCTAATTGCACCGCATTTGCGGCGTTCAAAAGGAAAGTAGATAAGAAAAGACCTAATAAAATAATTTTTTTCATTTTTTCCTCTTAAAGTTTAATTATTAGATTCTGAAGGTTTGTCAAAATTACCCATTTTTCTATGCAAGCTATCAATTTTAAAGCTATATACCCAACACAGTACAACGAATAACACAAGCAAGAAAACAGCTGTATAAAAGTAATGGAAAGGGAATCCAAGGAACGCAGTATCTGTAAGAACAGACCGATTATGAGTAAGATATAACGACATTATATCATGTATCTTTTCTTTGTTTTCCGGTTTAAATTCTTCAAGACCCGCTGATCTAAGCTCAAGCGGTAGTAATTGAGCTTTCAATTCGTACTCTTTAAGATTTAGCATAGGAGCTACTCTTTTGATAATGCTTGCTTTTGCATTGAGGTAATCCACATCTTTCAAGTCAGTAAGTTCTGAATATTGTTTCTCTATATTTGCAACTTCTGTAATAAAAGTGCTTCTTAAAGAATCTCCTGACATCAGGTCATAAACGACCCAGCTTAAAGCATTGTCTAAAACGGCTCTTTTTTCAGGTTTCCACGCTAATGATGATTTACCTAAAACCATTAGTACTGAGTTTGCAAATTCAATTTTTTCTTCTGTTGAAGCAGTTTCTGCTTTAACATTTCCCCATACCTTTTCAAAAGTTACCAGAGCTTTCTCAGGTGTCGGTTTTTCCATGACCCTTAATAAGATCTGAAAACCAAAAACTGCGATTGCCCAAATTAGAACCAAAACGATAACAAGGTTTCTATTGGTTTTTGAAAATGGAGTTGTGGGTTTAAAGAAACTTATTCTATAGTCCTTTTGCTCTTCCACTTTTTCCCCTCGAGTTAAGTTTTTTATTATTTTTTTTATTTTACGATGAGTGAAACATTTCACAATAAGTGGTAAATATATTTATTAAGTTCGAAAAAGTAAATATTAAATATTTATTTTTATTTAGATAAAATATCTCCTAAAAACATCACTTAATTTATTGCAAAAAATAATTTGATTTAACTCTAATATTTATATAAATTAATTCTCTATTTATATCATTTAT
>JAQICF010000116.1 GCA_027858795.1 Candidatus Delongbacteria bacterium
ATTATAGATAATTACATTGATGTGACAATAATTGCTTACTTATCCCAGCTTCCAAAGAATACAAAAGTAAAGATTATTACAAAGTCTATTTCAACAAAACTAAAACTTGATTTAGAAAAATTTGCCAATCAACACTTCCCGATTGAAGTTATAATATTTAAGCAATCACACGATAGATTTGTTATAATTGATGATAAGGATGTATATCATATAGGAGCTTCTTTGAAAGATCTGGGTAAGAAATGGTTTGCATTTAGTAAGATGGATAAAGCAGCATTAGATATTCTTAATAAGATTGAGGAGATGAAATAATTTACAATGGACAATTTACAATTTACAATTGAAGAGAACAAATTGTTGGGAACGTGGATGCGTTCCTTTTTTTATTTATAAAATCTGAAATTAAATACCAAAAGGTCACTATTTGACACTGTGCGTTTTTTATATTGCGTGTGAATATAAAATTACGCAGGGGAAGATATGCAAAAAAATGAAATTGAAGAATTCAATGAATTGAATCTAAAGAATAAGATTTATTCTATTCGTGGGTATCAAGTAATGCTTGACAGAGATCTTGCAGAATTATATAGTGTTGAAACGCGAGTACTTAATCAGGCAGTAAAGAGAAATAAGGAAAGATTTCCTAAGGAATTTTGTTTTCTAATGAATAATTCGGAAGTTACGAAATGGAGATCACAAATTGTGATGTCCAATAATGTTAAGATTGGTTTAAGGTGGAAACCTTATGCTTTTACTCAAGAGGGAGTTGCAATGCTGGCAGGTGTGTTAAAAAGCGAAATAGCAGTCAAGATGAGTATTCAGATCATTAAGGCTTTCGTAGAAATGCGTAAATTTTTAATGTTTAATGCTCAGATATTTCAAAGACTTGAAAATACTGAAACAAAACTTCTAGAACATGATAGAAACTTT
This sequence comes from Candidatus Delongbacteria bacterium, assembly GCA_027858795.1. The sequence goes on from JAQICF010000116.1 coordinate 931, forward strand.
GATAAAGTATTTACAGCACTTGAAACTCATGAAGATATTCCAAAGCAAGGTGTATTCTTTGATGGACAGATATTTGACGCTTACAACTTTATTTCAAAACTATTCAAAAGTGCTAAGGAATCGGTAACTATAATAGATAATTATATAGACAATTCAGTTTTATTACATCTTACAGAAGTTGGAAAAAATGTCAAAGTGAATGTATTAACAAGATCTATATCGGAAAAGCTAAAACAGGATATTGAAAAATTTGAAGATCAGTATTTTTCCTTAAATATTAAAGTTGTTAAAAATTACCATGATAGGTTTATTATTATTGATGAAAAAGAAGTGTATCATATAGGAGCATCTTTAAAAGATTTAGGTAAGAAATTATTTGGTTTTTCTAAGATGGACAATTTGCAATGGACAATGGATAATTTACAATGGAAGAAAAACTGACAAAAACAGCATTGGTTTACCCAGGTGCAAAGTCTGAAATATTTAATGGAGACTTTCTCGAAAAAGATCATGGGACACTTGAGAGTAGTTGTGCGGTGATTAAGATAGAACCTCATCAGGATGTTAGGGTTTGGCAGAAAAGTATTGCCGAGAGGATTGGAGCGTGGATGCGTTTCTTTTTTTTTAATACGTTTTTTTAGAAGCGTACATGATTTTATCTTTTTGTCTTGATACAAAAAGAAACAAAAAAATCAAGGCAGTTCAAATATTTACCTCTTAGTGATTGGTACTTTATAGCAGTAAGGCAGGATTCTCCATTCTGTTGAACTGCCGATGATGAATGGAGAGGGTTATTAGGGTAGATCCTGGGGAGTGTGGAGATGTTATTTTGAAATTATAAAGAAATATCAAACTTGAGGTCGCAATTTGCGACTTCAAGTTTGCGTGGGAAAGCAATGTGCAAAAAACGCACTTTGCAATGTTCCCTCCTAAATAATATAGTTTTTAAACCCGTGGAATTCGACGGGTTTATTATTAAATCAGACTTGAATTATGGAAGTCGCAAATTGCGACTTCCAATGGAGATACAATAATGTCAAAAATAAATATCAAAAGGTCACTATTTGACACTGTGCGTTGCTTATATTGCGTGTAAATATAAAATTACGCAGGAAATTATATGCAGAAAAATGAAATTGAGAAGTTCGATGCGTTAGAATTGAAGAGCAAGATATATACAATTCGAGGAATGCAAGTTATGCTTGATCGGGATTTAGCTGAGTTGTATGAAGTGGAGACACGAAGGCTTAACGAGCAAGTAAAAAGGAATAAAGAAAGATTTCCCGAAGAATTTTGCTTTCTTCTGAATAATTCGGAATATACAAAATGGAGATCGCAATTTGCGATGTCCAATAATCTTAAAATTGGATTAAGATGGAAACCATATGCCTTTACAGAGCAAGGTGTAGCTATGCTTTCAGGTGTACTTAAAAGTAAAGTAGCTGTTAGAATCAGTATTTCAATTATTAAAGCTTTTGTAGAAATGCGGAAGTTTATCAGTTTAAATTCTCTATTATTTCAAAGACTTGAAAATACTGAAACCAAACTTCTAGAACATGATAACAAATTTGAACAAGTATTCAATGCACTTGAAACTCATGAAGATATTCCAAAGCAGCGAATATTTTTCGATGGCCAGGTATTTGATGCACATAAATTCGTATCCGATTTGTTCTCGAGTGTAAAGAAATCGATAGTGATTATAGATAATTACATTGATGTGACAATAATTGCTTACTTATCCCAGCTTCCAAAGAATACAAAAGTGAAAATTTTTACAAAATCGATTTCAACAAAACTAAAACTTGATTTAGAAAAGTTTGCCAATCGATATTTTCCGGTAGAAGTTATAGTATTTAAGCAATCTCATGATAGATTTGTAATAATTGATGATAAGGATGTATATCATATAGGAGCTTCTTTGAAAGATCTGGGTAAGAAGTGGTTTGCATTTAGTAAGATGGATAAATCAGCATTAGATATTCTTAATAAAATTGAGGAGATATAATAAAATGCCAAAAGAAGATCTAAAAATACTTATCGCATTATCCGACCTTATCTTCAGATACGAAACAGGGGACTCATTCATAGGCCCTGACTCACGTAAATACATATTCGAAAATGACAACGTTTAAAACAGGGCGTATGGTAATACGCCCCTACCGTTTATGGATATTGATTAAAATGTTCACAGATATTAAAATTGTAGAAAAGAGATCATTTAAACCGTATATTATAAAAAATGAGATCTATTCAGGAGAGCACACCATGAACACTGAAGAAATTGAAAATAAAGAAGAAATAATCGAAATAATAGATGAACGACCACAGAAAAATCCTCAAAAATACTGGGCGTTTGCGGCTGTTTGTATCGTTGCGATTTTGGTTGCAGGTTTTCTCCTTTACAAATTCAACCTTGGTGTCTATAATACCGTAAACAAAATGTTCAGATCAAATGTTTATAATACTGAAATAGTTTTAAATACTATTGGTGAACTTCAACAAGAATCCAAAATAGTTGTTATGACTGCTGAATTAACTGTTGAAATGCAAAAATCATCTTCAAAGGTTCTTTGGGATTGGTATCACCTTGGTACAACTGTCGTTGAAATGAAAGTTCCTGGTAATAAAGTGCAGTATTACATACCTGCTGATTCTCTTAACACAAATAATATATACTGGGACCATCGTAGGCAAGAGATTGTCATTGATCTACCTGATGTTGTTTTAGACGAAGATATTGTAGAAGTTCAAAGTGATCCGAGTAAGATTATGATAAGAAAAGATATCGGATGGGCGAGATTTGAATCACAGTCTGGAATGGCTTTAGAGAATCAGATCAGGAGTGAACTCAGAAATAAAGTTATCGAAGCAGGGAAGCATGAATTATTGCTTGAAAAAGCTAAAGCTAATGCTGAGAAAGTTATTAAAGAATTGTTTGAAAGATTGAAGAAAGAAAAAGATGCCGGTATTTTCGTATAATACCAATTGTAGGGGACGATTTCTTATCGTCCCCTCTTTTAAAAAAAGGAACTATCATGGAAAAGAAGCGAATAGTTGTTAGATCATCACAAAAACCAAGATCGTTCTTTGGTGTGTTTTTAGCCATTTTTGGAATTATTTTCAGTTTAGTCTATATTATCAATCCCACTTTTGGTGTATTTGAATTACTTCCAGATAATTTACCAGTAGTAGGTAACCTTGATGAAGCTGGAGTGACTTATTTTTTATTTATGTGTTTAAGATATTTAGGTTTAGATCTTATCCCATTTAAAAGAAAGAATTGAATTAATTAGTTTTCCACACACTTTCTCCGATTATTACTTGACTTAGATATTAATAATCCTTATTTTTAACAAGTTATATGAAGGTGAGAGAATCCTAAGTAACTTCCCTCCCAACTAAATATCCCGCAAAAAAAAGGTAAAATCCCCTAAAACAAGGTATTCTATATGAGACAAATTGATGACTCTTATTTAAGTAATTTGGCAAAAAAAGTTTTTGATACAGAGATTGATGCACTTAAGAAAGTTAAAAATAATCTGGATACTAATTTCATAGAAGCTATCAATTTGATAATGTCAACTACCGGAAAAATTGTTGTTACCGGAATGGGTAAGTCTGGTATTATCGCAAAGAAGATAGCAGCAACCTTAAGTTCCACAGGTACACTTGCTATACATATGCATCCTGCTGAAGGATTACACGGTGATCTGGGAATGGTCCAGAATGTTGATATAATTATTATGATTGGAAAGAGTGGCGAATCAGATGAACTTATAGCAATGCTTCCGGTATTAAAAAAGATCGGAAGTAAGATCATCGCTATCACAGGTAATGTAAATTCAACTTTAGCTAAAAATTCTCATGTCGTACTAAACACGGAAGTGGATAAAGAGGCTTGTAGTTTGAATTTAGCTCCGACTTCAAGTACTACTGCCGCATTGGTAATGGGAGATGCTCTTTCAACTGTTCTTTCAGACATTAAAGAATTCAAGGAAGAGAATTATGCACTTTATCATCCAGGTGGAACTTTAGGTAAAAGACTAATACTCAAGGTAGATGATTTTATTCATCCTCTTGAAGAGGTCGCTATTTGTTCCGAGAAAGATGATTTTAGAGAAGTTATAATTCGCATGAATGAAAAGAACCTTGGTGCCTGCCTTATAATTGAGAAGGATAAATTGAAAGGTATCGTTACTAACGGTGATATAAAGAGAATATTACTTAAACATACAAGTATAGATAATCTTACAGCTGGTAAGATCATGATATCTGATCCTAAGTCGATAGATTCAGATATGTTAGCTTATGATGCAGTAAGGATAATTGAAAAAAGCGGATCTTTTACGGTTATGCCTGTTCTTAAGAACGGTAAACCTATCGGGTTAATCAAATTACACGATATATTAAACGCCGGACTTTAATGAGCAAAGCAAAGACAGATAAATTGACTCCGATGATGAAACAGTATATGGATATTAAGAATCAGAATCCTAACCATATACTATTTTTCCGATTAGGAGATTTTTATGAAATGTTCTTCGAAGATGCTAAAGTTGCAAGTAAGGTTCTGGACCTGACTTTAACGACTAGAGGAAAGCATCTTGATACTAAGATCCCTTTAGCAGGATTTCCACATCATCAACTGGATAACTACCTTCCAAGAATAGTCAAAGCTGGGTATAAAGTTGCAGTATGTGATCAAACAGAAGATCCGAAATTTGCCGAAGGAATAGTAAAAAGAGATGTCGTAGAAATAATTACAGCAGGAACAGCTCTTTCCGAAAATATGATCGACAGTTCAAGTAATAACTATTTACTATGTGCCTGGGAAGACGAGAAAGCGAGAAGTTTCGGTTTTGCAGTTTCAGATATTTCCACTGGAGAATTCTTAGCTTCAAATGTTGCAACACTTCATGAACTTGTAGAGATAATTGAAATATTCGACCCTGCAGAAATATTGATCTCACAAGATGATAACTCTGTTTTAAAAAATATTAATGAAAAAAAATATATGGTATCAAAGCTTGAAGGTGTAAATTTCATACCTGAATTGAGCGTAGATATCTTAAAAGATCGTTATAAATTGAAAACTTTAAGAACTCTGGGTTTTGAAGACACAGATCCTGCTTCTGTTGCTGCAGGTGTGATATTAGCCTACTTGAAAGAAAATATCAAATCAGGTTTTTCACATCTGAATACCTTAAAGAAATATGACAATGATAAATACTGCAGCATTGATTATCGGACCAGAAAAAACCTTGAAATTCTCGAACCGGTAAATTCAGACGGTGACAAAAGTGCAACTCTTTACGCCATAATGAATTTCACAAAAACCTCAATGGGTTCAAGATTATTAAAAAAATGGTTGATAAATCCTTTGAAAGAAGGTGATAGGATCAATAGTCGTTTGGAGATCACCGAATCACTATTGAATGATAATTCAATGAATAAAGATCTGGGTAAGCTGCTGAATGATATTGTTGATATTGAAAGACTTTCAGGTAAGATAAGTACTTCAAAGATAACTCCGGCAGAATTGCTGAGATTAAAAGATTCCCTATCAAAGATTCCCGAAGTAATAGAACTATTAAAACAATTGAATTCAAAATATGTAAATGATGTAATATCTAAATTTGAAGATGGAAAAGATATTATTAACATAATTGAAAGTTCTATCAGTGAAGAGTGCTCACTTTCCATGAACGATGGTGGATTTATAAAGAAAGGATATTCAACTAAGCTTGATGATCTATACGATATCATAAATCATGGTAAGGAAAAGCTTTTAGTTTTACAGCAGGAAGTAAAAAAAGAATTAGGTATTCCAAATGTAAAGGTAGGATACAATAAAGTCTTCGGTTATTATTTCGAAGTAACAAAAAAATATGCTGATCAAATACCTGATAATTTTGTCAAAAAGCAAACGCTGGTAAATTCAGATAGATTTATCAACGAAAAATTGAAAGAATATGAAGAGAAGATCCTTAATGCCGATGAAAAGATATCAAATTTGGAAAGAAAATTATTCGAAGAGATAAAAACAGAATTACTGAATTTTATTTCTCTGATAAAGAATAATTCACACATAATCGCAAATTTAGATTGCTTATATTCATTTGCTGTTGTTGCTCAAAAATATAATTTTAATCGACCAATTTTCGTAGATACTATAAGCATAAATATTAAAAACGGTAGGCATCCTGTAGTCGAAAGAATGATCGAAACTGGAAAAGAATATATTCCTAACGATCTTAATATTTCCGAAGATGAAAATATACAGATCATCACCGGACCAAATATGTCTGGTAAGTCGACTTACTTAAGACAAACTGCATTGATAGTTCTTCTCGCACAGGCTGGAAGCTTTGTGCCTGCTGATCAAGCAGAAATAGGCATGGTGGATAAAATATTTACACGGGTAGGAGCTTCAGATAATTTGGCCGGTGGTGAAAGTACGTTCTTAGTTGAGATGAATGAAACCGCAAATATTCTTAATAATGCAACTCCGCAAAGTCTGATAATCTTTGATGAAGTTGGAAGGGGAACGGCTACTTTTGATGGGTTAAGTCTAGCATGGTCGATCATTGAATACATTCACAATAATCCAAGATTGTCATCAAGAACATTGTTCGCAACACATTACCATGAACTTACAGAGATAGACCGAATTTGTTCAAGAGTGAGGAATTACTCCGTAAGTGTCAAAGAATATAAAGATCAGATAATATTTATGAGGAAGATAATTCCTGGTGGAGCTGATCATAGTTACGGTATTTATGTTGCTCAATTGGCAGGATTACCTCCAGAAGTAATTACTCGGGCAAGTATCATCTTAAAAAATCTTGAAGAGAATGAACTTACACCGGATTCTAAACCTAAGCTGGCAAAGGATAAAGAAAAAGTAATAATATTAGAACAACCGAGCCTTTTCAGTTCAGAAAATGATATACTAAGAGAAAAATTAAAAGAGATCAATATAAATAATTTAACACCGATAGAGGCGTTGAATAGATTGAAAGAAATTAAAGATATGGTGAATTAAAAAATTGATTGTCGTAGGGAACGGTTTCAAACCGTTCCCTACAATAACGAATAAATAAATAATATTTTAATATAAAGGGGTATCTGAAATGGTCAAAAGGTCAAAAACAAAATATATCTTTGTAACAGGTGGAGTGGTTTCTGCTCTGGGTAAAGGTATTGCAGCGGCAAGTATAGGTCTATTACTAAAACAGAGAGGATTAAAAGTTTCTATTCTAAAACTGGATCCTTATTTAAATCTTGATCCCGGTACAATGTCTCCAACTCAACACGGGGAAGTGTTCGTAACAGAGGACGGAGCTGAAACAGATCTGGACCTAGGACATTACGAAAGATTCATAGATGTAAATATGATGAAGATGAATAATGCAACTTCAGGTCAGATATATGATACCGTTCTCACTAAAGAAAGAAAAGGTGAATATCTAGGTGGTACTGTGCAAGTTGTACCTCACATTACCAATGAGATCAAAGAAAGAATATATAATGTGACTTCAGCTAGTAAACTGGATGTACTGATCATTGAGATCGGTGGAACAGTTGGTGACATTGAAGGATTGCCGTTCATTGAATCAATAAGACAATTTAAGTATGATGTCGGTGTACAGAATACTTTATATGTACATTTGACCTATGTACCATATATCGCTGCTGCGGGAGAATTGAAAACCAAACCTACTCAGCACTCAGTAAAAAACCTTTTAGAACTTGGTATCCAACCAGATATATTGATCGCAAGAACTGAAAGAACTATCCCTAAAGAAGCTAAGGATAAAATTGCTCTATTTTGTAACGTTGAAAAAGGGTGTGTTATCGAAGCAAAAGACCAATCAACAATTTATCAGGTACCCCTGGAATTTTATGCACATAAATTAGATGAAATCATTTGTGATAAGTTAAATATCGAAGCAAAAGAAATAAAACTGGATGACTGGAGACAATATGTAAAGTATATAAAAACACCAGTAGATAAAGTTAAAATTGCGATAGTAGGTAAATATACCGGCTTGAAAGATTCTTATAAGAGTATCATTGAAGCTTTCATCCATGCAGGAAGTGCAAATAAATGTAAAGTTGATCTTATCTGGGTTAACAGTGAAGAGGTAGAACATAGTGGCCCTGAAGGAATGCTTTCGGAAGTTCATGGGATCTTAGTTCCCGGTGGTTTTGGAGATAGAGGTATTGAAGGAAAATTATTATCTGTTAAGTATGCCCGTGAAAATGATATACCATTCTTTGGAATATGTTTAGGAATGCAGTGTGCAGTTATTGAATATGCAAGAAATGTAGGTGGTATGAAAAATGCCAATAGTACTGAATTTGCAAGAAAGTTAAAGTATCCTGTGATCGATCTTATGGCTGAGCAGAAGAAGATAAAAAGAAAAGGCGGGACAATGCGTTTAGGTGCTTTTGCTTGCGAGGTTGAAAAAGGAACAAAGCTATACAAAGCATACAAAAAAACAATGATATCAGAAAGGCACAGGCATAGATTTGAAGTGAATAATGATTATATCAATACTTTGGAAGATTGCGGATTAGTGCTTTCCGGAAAAAATCCCGAATTGAATCTGGTGGAAACTATCGAATTAGGAGATCACCCTTGGTTCGTAGGTGTTCAATATCATCCTGAACTGAAATCAAGATTAACAAAGCCTCATCCTTTATTCAAAGATTTCGTTAAAGCAGCAATTAATTTCAAGAAGTAATTTGATGATAAGTAAAGATATACAGTCTTCTATTAAAACAAAGGTAATAGAAGATATACGGTCTTCTCTGAAAATAAATGTAATAGAAGATATACAGTCTTCTCTGAAAACAAATGTAATAGAAGATATACAGTACCTCTATGACAGAGGTATGTTTGCCATGAAGCTAGGTTTAGAGAACATCGAAAATCTTCTCAAGCATGGCAATATTGACATAGAAAAACTGAAAGCAATTCACATTGCAGGTACAAATGGAAAAGGATCAACCTCGAACATGATTTCACAGATATTTACTGCAAATGGTTATAAAACCGGATTGTTCACTTCCCCTCATTTGGTTTCATTCAATGAGAGAATAAGGATAGATGGGGAGATGATCAGTGATGGAGAACTTTCAAGTTTGATAAATGAGCTTAAAGGGGGTATTGAAAAATATAATTGTACCTTCTTTGAAGCTTCTACAGCTATGGCATTTAAGTATTTTATTGAAAAGAAAGTGGATGTTGCGATCATAGAAGTTGGGCTTGGAGGAAGACTGGACTCAACAAATATTATTACTCCGATCCTTTCGGTAATAACAGGAATAGATATAGATCACACTGCTCATTTAGGAAATTCCATAGTTGAAATAGCCAGAGAGAAAGCTGGAATAATCAAAGAGGAGATACCTGTCGTTTTTAATGTTGATAAATTATCAGCAGAAAAAGTTATTACCTCAACAGCGAAGAGAAAGAAAGCACCATTACATAAGGTTGATAAAAAAGGATGTAATTTCAAAGGTGACAAAGTTGAATTTACTCTTAACAATGAATTTGTAAGTTCTAATTTCAACCTGCAGGGAAATTATCAAAAAACGAATTTTCGAACAGCATTAAAGTCCTTACAAATCGTAAATGTAAGTTTTCCGGTAAAGAAAATAGAAACGGTAAATGCGATTGAAAATTTTGTAATAAAAGGTCGAATGGAAACAGTATCGACAGAACCTTTTATACTGATAGATGCAGCTCATAACATTCAGGGATTAAATGAGTTGAAGAAATATATAGATCAAATCAAAGTTGATAGAATTCATTTAGTAACAGGTACAGTAAAAGATAAGGATCATGTGGGAACGATAAAGAAAATCTTATCTTTCAAAGCAATAAAGTATTTCGTAGGATCTAATAATTCCAGGATACTACCGATAGAAAAAATTAAAACTGAATGTAATAAATTTAATATAGATGAAAATGTCAGCTACTATGAAAATGTAGTTGAAGGTTACAAAGCAGCTCTTAAAAATTATCAGGTGGGAGATTTGATTATTATTACAGGATCACATTTCATATTGGGTGATTTTTTAGAAAACTTTGAAAGCAGTGAAAAGTGATAAGTGAAAAGTGATAAGTTCGTAAAGACGACGATTTATCGCGTCTCTCAGTACAAAAAAATAAAAATAATATAAAAAAAGGGAAACATTATGGAAGACAATACAAAACAAGACTTGAAAACCCTAAAAGGGAAGACTGTTAGAGAGTTAACAGAGATTGCAATTAAGATAGGTATAGAGGATTATGCTACTATGCTGAAGCAGGAATTGATATTCAAAATTCTAGAAGGAAATACAGAAGAATCAGCTACATTGGAAGGTGACGGACTTTTAGAAGTTGTAAATCTGGATAAAGATAACAAGTACGGATTCCTAAGATCTCCTAACACAAATTTCCAGCAGGGAAAGAATGATATCTATGTTTCTCCAGCTCAAATCAAAAAATTTGGACTGAGAACAGGTCATTACATTTCCGGTCAGATAAGATCTCCAAAGGATGGGGAAAAGTATTTTGCATTGTTGAAGATCGATTCAGTAAATGATGCTCCGCCTGAATCAATTAAACAAAGACTGATGTTTGAAAACCTAACTCCTTTACACCCAGATGAAAAATTTATTCTTGAGAACAAGAAATTCAAACAAGATAATGAAACTTTGAGAATATTAGATCTATTCTGTCCTATTGGAAAAGGTCAGAGAGCTTTAATTGTATCTCCACCGAAAGCTGGTAAAACAACTATCCTTAGACATGTAGCCAACGCTATTGCTGAGAGTAATCCAAATGCTAAAGTTATTATGCTTTTAATTGATGAGAGACCTGAAGAAGTTACCGAGATGCAAAGAACTATTAATGGTGAAGTTGTAAGTTCGACATTTGATGAAAAACCTGAAAAGCATATTAGTGTAGCAAGAATGGTGCTTGAAAAAGCAAAGAGAGATGTGGAATATGGTAAAGATGTAGTAATACTTTTAGATAGTATAACAAGACTTGCCAGAGCTTATAATGCTGTTGCGCCTCACAGTGGTAGAATTTTATCAGGTGGTGTTGATGCCAATGCACTATACGAACCAAAAAGATTTTATGGAGCTGCAAGGAATCTTGAAGATGGTGGTAGTTTAACTATCATAGCTACTGCATTGATCGATACAGGTAGTAGAATGGATGAGGTTATCTTTGAGGAATTCAAAGGTACTGGTAACCTTGAACTTACACTTGAAAGAAGGCTTGCCGAGATGAGATTGTATCCTGCTATTGATATCAACAAATCAGGTACTAGAAAAGAAGAATTGCTGATGGATAAATCAACATTGAATAAAGTTTGGATCCTAAGAAAGATCTTAGCACCGATGTCGAACTCAGAAGCTCTTAAGTTTGTTAAAGAGAAGATGAATCACACTGACAGTAATGATGAACTATTCAAGGAAATGACCGGTGGGTCGATGAATTAATCAAGTTAGAAGTTAGAAGTTAGAAGTAGGGGCGTAATTTATTACGCCCAGAAACGATGATATATCAAATATAACTGTGAGTTAAAATGAAGAAATATATACCTTATTTACTTTTCCTTTTGGTGACTATAATACTGTTCCATGAATTTCTATTTACATCAAATGGGGTGCTTTTCAGTTCTGATCAGCTTGAAAGTGGTATCTTTTTCAGAAAACTTTATGCTGATTTTTTTACTCAGTACTGGGAATTTCCTCTTTGGGACAGATTTATCTCAGGTGGTATTCCTTTTATAGATGCAACTCATGGTGATACTTTTTATCCTGCAGCATTTATGAAGTTCTTTATTCCATTATACAAAGCATTAGGGTTAAAGCTTGTACTTCATGTTTTCTTGTCCGGTATATTTATGTTCATAGCATTAAAAACTTATGGCTTGAAAAAATATTCAGCGATCTTTGGATCTATAGCCTATATGACAGCTCCTATGATAGTTACTCTAGTCTATCCTGGGCACGATGCTAAAATGTATGTTGCTGCACTTCTTCCTTTAGCATTTAACTTTCTTCATAAAGGCCTTCGTGATAATAAGATCAAGGATATGTTATTATTTGGATCTGTAGTTGGATTTATGATCCTTTCATCTCATGTTCAGACTACATATTTCTCTCTCTGGTTTTTATTTTTCTATGCAGTATATAAACTGATCTCAGAGTATGTTGAAAATAAAGATATTAAACCGGTTTCAAAGAAGTTCTCCCTATTCTGGTTGGGGATCGTATTAGCTTTGTTCATTGGAGCAGTACAATTGATTCCGCCTTATATTTATTCAAAGCAGTTTTCTATCAGAGGTACTGAAGCGAAGACAACGTTTGAACATGCTTGTTCATGGGGAATGCATCCTGAGGAAGCTTTTTCTGTGATCGTACCTGAGTTTTGCGGGGACAATAGATTATCTCATGTTCAAGACAGAGATGAATATGAAAAAGTTTTAAAGGATGGAGGTTATTCATCTTTAAAAGAATTTCAGGAAGTTTCATCAGGTAACTATAAAGGATCTTACTGGGGTAGAAATGCGTTCAAGCTTAACAGTGAGTATTCCGGTGTCATAATCCTGTTCTTAAGTATCTTAGCGATCTTTATTTACAGAGGTAAATTCCGTAAAGATGTTATCTTTTTTATGAGTTTCGGTTTATTTACATTGTTGTATGCACTGGTGGATCATACTCCATTATTTTGGCTTGCATATAAAATAATACCGGGTGTGAATCTTTTCAGGGGACAGGGAATGATACTTTTCATTCTGTCTTTTGTATTAGCATTTGTTAGTTCTATTTTGGTCGATCAGATTTCTGATAGAAACGATGAAGTTTCTCCAAAAACATCAAAGAAATTACTATATATAATCCCATCAATATTTATCATAGGATTAATATTTTCTTTCTCATTGTCCGGAGTGATGTCAATATACAAAAGTATATTCTCACCTATAAAAATGCCTGACGAGAACTATCTGAGCATAATTAGACAGGGAATAATTTTCTCAAGTCTATTAATATCATTATCAGGTTTGTCTATCTATCTATTCTTGAAAAAAAATATAAATCTCATAACATTTATAACGATTATCACTGCCCTTGTTTTTATTGATTCTTACAGAATAAACAGAAAGTTTATCAAAACAGTTGATAAAGCAGGTTTAGGTATAAAATTCGAAGATATTTCTCTAACTAAGCAACTCAGAGAGCTTGAATCGAAAGAAGGTTATTTTAGAGTATTCAACCTGAATATGTTCGGGGATAATCAACTACCTATCCATGGTGTTACAACTGTTAAAGGTTTCCATGATAATGAACTTAAGTGGTATAGAAAGTTCAGAGGTATCAATGAGCAGGGTGTAAATAATGATACGAATTTGACTGAAGATCTTAATAATTTCCAGGATAACAATTTTCTCTCACTTGCCGGTGCAAGATTTCTTCTGTATAAAGACAAAGAAGGCAAAACAGATATTATTCCTAATCCGACATATCAACCAAGGGCTTTTGTTGTTTCAGGATATGAGATCATTGAGGATGAGGATAAGATTGTTCAAAGGTTGAAAGGTGATATTGATGTTTCAAAGACAGTGATCCTTGAAAAAGAACCTTCTCTAACGTTCGTTGATAGTATCGTAGCAGGAGAGGTTACCAATTATAAGTATGATGGTAATGAAGTTTATATTGAAGTTGATATGCAGAATAACGGTCTCGTTGTTATGACTGATAATTATTTCCCTTACTGGCATGCTTATGACGAATCAGGTAAAGAGATTGAGATACTAAAAGCTGATCTAACATTCAGAGCAATTGAACTACCAAAAGGTAAGCATAGGATCACATTCAAGTATATTTCAAAACCTTATCTGATCGGTAAGACAATGAGTATTGTCGGAGTTTTAGTAGTGATCGTACTGATAGTTCTGGGATTTAGGAAAAGGAAAAAAGAGTTATAATGATTTATGAATTATAAACCACCTTTTAATATTACTGCAAAGACAATTAATCTCATAAGTTCTATCAGTGAACTTATGGCATCTATTCAATTATCAAATTTAAATAGTTCTCCTCAACTAAGAAGGCTTAATCGAATAAAGACCATCACTGGAACCTTGGCTATTGAAGGTAATACTTTGAGTCTGGAACAGGTCACAGCTATTGTTGACGGTAAGCATGTTTTAGGTTCTCACAAAGAAATCGCTGAAGTTGTGGGTGCGATAAAAGCTTATGAGAAAATGCCTGACTATGATTTTTTAAGTTTAAATGATCTGCTTGTAGCTCATGAGCTTATGATGGGTGATGTACTTAAAAATGCAGGAAAATTCAGAACCGGATCAGTTGGCATTCAAAAAGGGGAAGATGTAGTACATATTGCTCCACCTGCTGATAGAGTTCATATTTTGATCCGTGACCTATTAAAATGGGTAAATGAAACTGATCTGCATCCTTTGATAGTAAGTTCAGTTTTTCATTATGAGTTTGAGTTCATTCATCCTTTTATTGATGGTAATGGAAGAATGGGTAGACTTTGGCAGACTTTGATATTAGGGAAATGGAATGAAGCATTTTATTCTCTACCTCTGGAAAGTATTATTAAGGAAAAACAGGAAGACTACTATAAAGCTTTTAATGAAGCTGATAAGACAACAGAAAGTACAGTATTTATTGAATTTATGCTTACAGCGATAGAAAATGTTCTAAGAATGTCACTTCTGACCGACCAAGTAACCGACCAAGTAACCGACCAAGTAAAAAAGTTATTGTCAGTTATGAAAAATAGTTGGATGACAAGAGTTGAAATTATGAAAAAACTTAGTTTATCTCATATTCCTACTTTTAGGAAAAATTATTTTAATCCTGCGATCAAAGCCGGATTTATTATTATGAAATATCCTGAATCTCCAAAAAGTCCAAAACAGATGTATAGGAAATTATAACAACCCTCTCAACCAATCCATATCTATATTCGGACAGGTCTTTCCTTGTTCCTGAGCCGTGTCATATTCATAATGACCTTTGATGGTCTTTATTTTGTATTTATTTTGAAGTCTCTTTACAAGTCTTTTCAGAGATGAAAATTGTTTCGAAGTAAAAGTCCTTTCACCAACCAGGCAGATACCGATAGAATTATCATTATGAAGTCTGGTATGAGCTCCGATGATTTCTTCAGGGCGACCTTTTTCGATCTTTCCATCAGAAGTAAAATCAGGAGTCTTACCATTCCACTTATTTTTATGAGGATAGCTGTTTAATATAATAAAATGATAACCGACATCATCCCAACCACGTGCATGATGCCATCTCTTGAAAAGTGATCTGTTACCGAATTCAGTGGCACTACAGTGGATAATGAGAGTGTTGATTTTTCTTTTTTTAGGTGTTAGCATATCTTTTCTTCAGGTTAGATATGATATCTTTTAGCAATCTAAGATCTTCATTTTTCATGATCGCAGACTTGATATTTTCCGGTGAGTTTACAAATATCTGGCTGTTGATCTTCATTGCTAATTTAGTGAATAGTAAGAATGAATTATTATCCTGTTTCTGATAGAAAGTATATTTTGCCAAAGCAATTGCCATGCTCTGTGCGATATTTGAATAACCTTTTCCAAACAGAACAGTAAGATCTTTTAATAGGTCATGTATAACATCCACATAATTTTTGTTATTATACAATGCAAGGATAAGATTAGCTCTTTTAAAAATCATTGTATCTTTATCATATTCTTCCATGAACTCATATAGAATGTCTACATTAGGCTCTGCATCATTGGTTAGATCATTAATGAATTTGATAAGAAATTCGTTTTTAAGCTCTGTAAATGTACTTATGTCAGCTTGCTGCATTTCAGATTTAATATCATATATCATATCCAAAAATTTATCTTCACTGATATTCATTTCGCTAAAATATTGTTTTGTATAATCAAATATCTCATTAACAGTATGATTTCTCAATAAAGATTTAATATAAAAGGTTAAGCTATGAGTGTCTTGATGCTTATGATCGTTCATGCTGATAATATAACTTGTCAGATACTCCATTTTATCGTTGAATTTACCAGCCTCATCATATAATTGTATGATCTTTTCATATACAGATTGCATACTCTTTATTGGACCTGTCCTAATATTAAGTAACATAACGAGATTGTTGATGATCTCCTGAACAGGATCTTCAAGTTTAATTCTGATAGAGGATCTAAGCTCGATAAGGTCAATTATACTGAATAAGAAACTGTAGTTGGCATCAAAAACGAAAGCCTTGTTTATCTCAGTTACCGCTTTTCTTAACATTTTGTGTTTTTCCAGATAAGACGCATAAACTTTTCTGGAAAGGAAGATGAATATCGGAAATCTGTTCTCTTCAAAGAATTCAAAAGATCTTTCGTAGAATTTTTCTATTTTTTCAAAGTATTCATGTTTCTCGTAATAAAAACACATAAGTAAATAAGCACGAGCGGCATAGGCTTTATCTGTGGAATTTTTCAAAGATTCAAATTGCTTTGCCAATAGATCTCCAAGTTCCTGATTTGGTTCATTAAAACTATCCGCTTTTCTATTATATAGGTCATACATTTCCAAATACTTATTTACGTGCTCAAGTCTTTTATTATCTTTCGTATATTCAAGAAGTTCATCTAAATAATTATATTGCCCTAAATGGTTGTATGCCTGATGCATTACATAAACCATTACATCAAGTATAATATTCTCTCGATCTTTATTTTTTAAATGAGATTTCACTTTTTCGACTAATTCAATAGCTCTATCAAAATTATCGGCATAATTTAGATTAATTAGATCTACTATATCTTCTTCGAATTCAAAGATATTCTTAAATTTATTTGTTTCTATCACTTCATAGAATTCTAATATGAAATTTTGATTACTTTCAGGAACCAAATGTTTAAAAGTTAAGTGGATTATCTCAAATAAAAGTTTAACCCTGATCTTGGGAGGTAAGCCAACTTTGTATATCAGTGTATCATACATTGTGACAAGATTCGGTATGTCCATTGATTTTAACAGACCATTTTTAATTACGTGGATCTTAGAAATATAATCAACTGCATCGTCTTTATGACCTGCAAGGTTGTGAATAAACCGAGATATTCTTTTAGGTGTATTATCATCATGTATATCAACAAGAACCAATGAGGAAATACTTTTATGATAGAACTTTATTTCATCGGAAGTTGATTTTTTAATAATACTTCTCTTTAAAAGATCCTCAGTAATACTAAAATATTCATTATTCTCTCCATCACTTTTGATATAAAAATCTTCATATAGTTCATTAAGAATGCTTTTAACAGTAGCAATACTTAATTGAGTTATATCAGAAATGTTCTTTGCTGTAAGCTTGATCAAAGAAATTGCCAGGGTCTTAAGAATTGACAATTGTTGAGGTGTAAGGTTTCTTTTTTCATAAGATATTTCATTCTGTATAAATTCGTTGATCAATTGTTCGAATCTATTATCTGTAGTGAAAGTATATCCACTAAATGTTTTGATTATAATATTATTACTATAAAAAAGTTTTAAGATATCTATTAACCTCTGTATCTTACTTCCAATCAGATTCTGTAATTTAGAATAGAAATGATTTGGCACATCTTGAAGATTATTGAAGTAAGTGTTGACTATGTTTTTTATTTGTTCAATTGATAAATTTGTTAAAGTTATTGGAACAAGATACTGATTCCCGTTTGCTGTAATATCATGGATCAATTTTGGAAATTTATTTTTTCTTCTTGGATTACATGTGAAAACAAAAAATCCATGAATAGAATCATAGAAATTCTTAATAATAAGATCTAAGAATTCCAATGTTCGTCTGTCAGCATATTCGATATTGTTTATAGCCAAAACGATCTTATTCTCAGGTGAAATAGATTTTAAGAATTTATTAAATCCTTCAAGAAGTTCAGGATATTCATTTGGTTTGATTAAATTGATCTCATTAAAAATACGGTTGAGCACCTTAGTATTTGAATCATGATTGACCATTAATTCCGACACAGAAATTATTAGGTCTTTAAAGGGATTATAATTTTCCTGTACAGATTGCTTAGAATAGTTTATCATGTAAAAAGCATGATTTGTTAGCTGACAATGGATCTTAAATTCATCTACAAGACGTTTTTTACCTGAACCTGATTCTCCAGAAATAACGATATAATTTTGTTTTCCAGAAGCCTGTTTTGAAGCATTAAATGCAGATAATATCTTGCTGAATTCCTGTTCTCTGAAAACTGTTGTATCCGAGAAACCAGATTTTTTTACTGATGAAGTTAAAACATCAAAATCTTTTTCAAAAATGACATTCATTGCATCAATTGCTTCATTTGCAGTCTTATAGCGGGATAAAGGCTCTACATCAAGTAGCTTATGAAGAAATTTCTTGAATTTGATGTCTTTAAGTTTATTTATTTTTTCAAGTATAATACTTTCATCAAATTTTATTCTTTTGTCCAGATATTCATAGATCGTAGATGATGGAGTATATATATGTTCGTTATTCAACAAGTTAACTAATATTAGACCTGCTGAGAAAAGATCACTTCTACCATCAATATTAGTTCCACCTTTTATCATCTCAGGAGACATATAGTTTAAAGTTCCTGCAAAACTATAGTTTGGTTTATCAAATTGAGTTGTTAAACCAAAATCTGTGATCTTTACCACATAACCGTCATCTTCTTTCTTGATCAAAACATTGTTTGGAGAAATATCATAGTGAATGAAGTTATTTGAATGCAAGTAACTTAGACCACTTAAAAGTTGATAAAAAGTATCAAGCATGATATCATAGTTGTCGATTTCTTTATTAAATGTTAAATAATTCCCATCTTTAATGTACTCAAGAGTGAAATAATAGTTTCCAAGGTCAGAATCATATCCAAAATCATAGACTTTAGCTATATTCTTATGATTCAAAGCACACATCAATCGGAATTCATTTTTTAATCTCTGGATCTTTTTCTGAGTTGAATGACGATTTAAAAGTTTTAAAGCCAGTTCCTGTCCATTGTAATCCTCTACAAGATAGACAGTGCTTGTTCCACCCTTACCAAGCTTTTTTATAACTTTATATTTATTATCAACTTTTGTAATTTTCATGATCAAATTATCCGATTTATTAATGTGTGTTACATATTGTTTGTGCTGTGTAATTATTTGTTAGCATTCTATTACATCTTGTTAACGACAGGAAGACCAAGCAGACTCATACACTTTCCATAAACTGAAATAAGTATCTTTAGTAAATGTATTCTTGAATCCTGTATATCTTTTGGGGCATCAATGATCCTGTTATTTCTGTAGAATCTATTGAAATTTTTAGCTAGTTCGATCAAATAGTGTGCAATTACCGAAGGTTCTCTATCGTCATGAGCTTGAATTACTTTTTTTGCGAACTGATCCAGTGTTTTTATCAAGTCATAAGAGTACTCATCGGTTAATGCTGAATGGTCCACCCTAACTTCCTTAGGATTTCCAACTCTTTCCATTATGTTGTGCATTCTTACATACGAATATTGTATATGTGGTCCGGTTTCTCCTTCAAAAGATAATATATGATCCCAGTTAAACTCAATATCCTTAATTCGAGATCTTGAAAGATCATTAAAGATAACAGCACCGATCCCTATCTTCTCAGCAGTTTCATAACTATCAGGTACTTCTACATCTCTTGTTTCAAGTATATCAAGTACTTTATCTCTGGCCTTATCTAGAACTTCATTCAGTGGGATTATATTTCCTTTCCTTGTTGACATTTGACCATCAGGAAAACTTAATCGTCCAAAGATTATATGCTCAAGTTTACCTTTTGATGCAGGGTCATATCTCTCAATAACCTTAAAAACTTGATTGAAGTGGAGTTGCTGGGCAATGTCTGTTATGTATAAGATAATATCCGGATTGAATTCTTTCAGTCTATACATTACAGCTGCAATATCCCTAGTCCCATACAAAGTTGCTCCGTCACTTTTCTTCAATAAGCAAGGTGGCATATTTTCACTTTCGTCAAACTTTACGACTAATGCCCCCTCACTGATCTCAGTTAGGTTAGCAGCATTTAATTTTTCAATAGTGTCAGCTAAGAACTGTATATAAAAAGATTCACCAGTGACAAAATCAAAAGAGACATCAAGTCGTTTGTATATCTTTTTGTAAGATTCCATAGAAACTTCAATAAATAGTTTCCACCATTTTATAGCATCAGGATCGTTATCTTCAAGTTTCTTGAACCATTTTCTAGCTTCATCTTCCATGTAGGGAGCTTTTTCAGCTTCCTTGTGGAATTTTACATAGATCTCGTTTAGAAGAAGTATCCCCTTTTCTTTTACTTCCTCAATTGAAGACCATTTCTCAAGAGCCCACATAAGTTTACCGAATTGTGTACCCCAGTCTCCAAGATGATTAACACCAATAGTTTTATACCCAAGGCATTTAAATATATTATATATGGATTGACCGATTATAGTGGACCTTAGATTATGTATTCCCATATTCTTTGCAACATTAGGATGCGAATAATCAATTACCACGGTTTTCTCTTTTCCCGTTTTATCTTTGGCAAATGAAGATAATTCCTTAAAGATATCTTTATCAATATATTTATCCAGAACAGACTTAACGTATGTTGTTTTTGAAAATTTAAAGTTCAAGTATCCTTTGATATTTGTGATACTTTCAAACAGTTCGTTGTTGTTAAAAAGTGATATGAAATCATCTGCGATCTGAATAGGTGACTTTCTTAATGCTTTTGCAAATTTGAAGCATGGTAGTGCCATATCCCCAAATTCAGAATTCTTTGGTTGTTCAAATGAATCAAGTATTGAACCTTGAGAAACATCCGGGAAATTTGTTGATATAATTTTTGCTGCTTGTAATTTAAATATGCTCATTGACTTCCTTTTTTAAAAAAGGGCTCAAATGTTGAGCCCTTTTTTTTATAGTAATGTTATGTTTAGATAGTCATAATTTCTTGCTCTTTTTCTTTAACAAGTTCCTCGATCTCTTTGTTATACTTGTTTGTAAGATCTTGAACATTTTCTTTCTCATTATCTCTTCTATCTTCAGAGACGCCTTCATTTTTTGCTAGATTATCAAGCATAGAATTAGCATCTTTACGTGCATTTCTTACTGTAACTTTTGAGTTTTCTCCTGCGTTCTTAATATCTTTTGCAAGTTCTAATCTACTTTCTTCTGTTAGTGCAGCAATTGATACTCTTACCACATTACCATCACTCATTGGATTAAAGCCCAGATTAGCATTGATGATACCTTTTTCAATAGCTTTTAACTGGTTCTTATCCCATGGAGTGATCACTATTAATCTTGCTTCAGGGATAGCGATATTTGCTACCTGGTTTAAAGGAACTAAAGCACCATAAGAGTCAACTTTAACTGAATCAAGAGTATGAGGAGTTGCTTTTCCTGCTCTGATCCTTTCAAATTCGTGCTTAAGATGAGATATCGCCTTTTCCATTTTCTCTTTGCATTCTTCCATTACCGGTTTTACTTTTTCTTGACCGTCTGTAGACATAATTTACTCCTATTTGATCTTAGAATTAATAGTTAATAATAATGTTATTATACTTAATAAATTTATATCTAAGCATTGTTAAAGTCAATAGTAAAAATGCTGAGATTAAATCTAGTGGAAATTGCTACTATTGATAAAATGAAATTATTTCTTGGTTTTTTAAGAATTAGTTGTTATATTCGACTACACTTTACATGACTCGCATATCGGTTACGCACAACCTCCCTGATAAACATATTAGAGATTTTTATTATTGCATGACAAATTACAATTGAAATTTGAATAAAGGTGTCACACTGAAATAAGATCGAAAAACTTTTTCCCGGCAAGACAAAGAAAATAGTGACTTTTTAAGTCGACACACAAAGAAAGAATTTAACACAGGACAATAATATGAAGAGAATTAAAAGAGTTTAACAAAGTGTGGAATGTAGGTGAAGGCTTCAAAGCCTTCCCGACAACGAAAAGAAGATTGCCACGGATTAAAATCCTAGCAATGACAAAAATAAAAACAAGGAGAAATTATGTTTAAGAAAACTATTAATAGTTTAGAGCTGATTAAACAATTACGAAGAGTAAATAGAATGAAAGGGAAAGTTATTCAACCAAAAAATGTTTATAACAGAAAAGATAAAAGTTGGAAAAAGGAGATCAATACCGGATAATGAATGAATAATGTAGAGACGTAACACCTTACGTCTCGAATTAAAAAATGGAGAAAAAAATGAGTGAAATAAAGATAATAGAATATGAACCGAAATACGCAAAAGAGCTCGCGGAAAGCTGGAGTAGGTCCAGTGGTCAACCCGGATGGAATGGTGAAGTGTTCAACGATACAGAGGAATCTGTTCTTAGAAGAGAAGAAAAATCATCAAATCTTAGTCATTTTCTTGCAAGAACAGACTGCAAGGTTGTTGGATCCTGCAGCCTGTCCGAGTACAAAGAAGATTCGGGCGCACTTTACATAGGTATGCTTAATGTAGAGCCTGATTATATGAATAAAAAGATCGGTAAGATGCTTGTGCTTAGATCAGTTGAAAGAACTATTGAATTAGGATATCCAAGATTAGACTTATTTACATGGGGTGGTAACACAAAAGCTGTTCCATTATATAAGAAGACAGGTTTCTTCTGGGAAGAAATGGAAAGGGCTACGCATCTTATGAACTTTATTCCTTCAGTTTTGAAAGAAGAATTATTCAAAGAATATTTTACAAAAGTTGATTGGTATGATGACAGCAAAAGGATCATTGAAATTGCACCAGATGGTCGCAAGGAAAATAAATTTGAATACTACACTTATACTTGGGAAAAAGATGGTGACAAACTTGAAATTGACTATGAAAGGCGGGGTAGAGGTCTTAGAAGGATCGACTGTAATGATTATTCTATTGAAGCTGTAGTAGAGAACTTAGAGCTTGTTTTTGGCAGCAATTACAAAGTGAAGTATATAGTTAAGAATAAATCAGGTAAAGATCTGAACATATCTTTCAAAGGTATGAATGATGAGAATATTGACTTTTCTTTCAATGAAAGTTCTAAAGTTGAGACTGAAAAGTCTTTTGAATGTGAATTCTTCGTAGGTAAGATCGATACACCGCAGAATATTTGGAAGACCCATCCTACTGTTAAAAGTGAGGTTGTTATAAACGGTATCAAGACTATTTTCAAAGTTGGTGTTGAACCTAAGATCCCTCTTTCTTTAAATGCTAGATTTGAGGATAAAGTAGATCCTAAGGGAATAGTATCAAAATTCCAGTTAGATATTGAAAATAATTTTGCTAAACCTGTAAAATTCAGATTTAGCTTACCAAGTGATGATGTTGTAGAGATTTTGAACGGTGAAATCGATATTGATTTGAAAAGTAGAGAAAAAATATCTTTTGAAATTGAGTACAAAGTAAAGAAAGCAGGTGTTTA
>JAQICF010000123.1 GCA_027858795.1 Candidatus Delongbacteria bacterium
ATTTTAAATTCCTCATTATCTTTCCTTTAGATTCTTTAAGTTTTAGAATTTTCACAATCGCATCCCTAGTGTTTTATTTTAAGATTAACGGCAATTTCCCATAACGGTCATGGCAAAAAGCAGTGGGTGTAAATCGAGTCAAATGTCTAAGCAACCCATTGATGTTTTGCCAATGTTAGCCCTTGTTCATTTTTCTTTTTCTTATGAATTAGTTCTTCAATCCCTATGTGTCAATTTATATTTCAATCTGTTTAATGTAAAGAGAATAATTAGATTAATATATGGTATAAACTGGTGTTGCACTTATTGTTTGAATTCACGAATTAGCATAATTCTTTCCAAAAAAGAATTAATTAATTGTTTGACAAATGATTTTTTTTTCTTTATATATGTAATAATGTAATTAGGATTACTCCGTTTTTGAGAGATGTGAAATATTGTAGAAGTAAATGTATAGACTTGTAAAGTCGTTCATGATAGCTTGAAGTAAAAAAGTAATTAAAGGGAATGTGAAAAATAATACTCTACCAAACATAAAGTAAATTCTAAATTATCGTAGCAAGATATGATAATTTAAAATATGAGGGGATGCCATGAATACAAAATTAACAATATTCATCACACTTATAGCAACATTTTTACTATCCGCTGAAGATTTTTGGATGAAGCTGAATTGGGATTATCCTGTCGACGGTATATTTTACACCAGTCAGAATGAAATATATATAAATACTGAGGATAGTGTTGCTTCAAATGCACAGTACAGATCATTAGATGATGGTATTACTTGGGAGAGACTTAATACTATTGCTTATGAAATTCCATATATTTCTGATGATGGTAATTTGGTTTATTATCAGGGGGAAGACTCTTTATATGTATTCCATAAGGATTCAACTGTACACAGATCTTTAATAGCGTTTAGAACTCCGTTTTCATCAATGAATAAATGTGGTGATAATTTCTTTTTTCTGGATTGGGCTGAGATACTAAAATCAGACGAAAATCTTCAGGACACAACTCTTGTTTTAAAAACAGAAGATTCAGAACCTTTTAATGCTATTGTTCTTGATTCAGTAGGAACTTTATGGGCAGGTTCTACTGATTATATGCTTGAAGGTGGACTGTATAAATCAACAGATAATGGTGATACTTGGGAAGGCCCTCTTGAAGAGATGCTGAATCACTTCATACAGGCAATGGCAGTAGATTCTGAAGGAAGAATATTCATTGGAACAGCAGGTCATGGAACTATGGGAGGTGGAAGAGTTTTCAGATCTGAAGATAATGGTGAAACATGGCAGAAAGTCGCAGGTGATGGTGCATATACCTGGAATATTTTGATTGATAAGGATGATGATATATTTCTCGGTATGAGTGATGATTGGGGATTTCTTGGAGTTTGTACCAGCAGTGATCATGGAGATACATGGGAATTTATAAATGAAGGTTTAGGCGGGTCAGATTTAACAGGTGGTGCAGGGGGCATAAGGGATATGGCAATCTCAAAAGACGGATTCATATACCTTGCTACTGATGGTGGAGTCTTCAGGAGTGTGAAGACAACGACTTCAATAGATCCCGATTTATCAGGAATAATTGACAATTACGAGCTCATGCAAAACTACCCGAATCCTTTTAATAATGATACTAATATATCGTTTAATATTGCAGGGATGTCAGAAGTAAAGTTATCTGTTTACAATATTAAAGGTGAATTTGTAAAGAATATCTGTAATGAACGATTACGAAAAGGTATACATAAATATTCATTTAAGGCAGATGATCTTAATTCAGGAGTTTATCTATATCAGTTAGTGATAAATGGGAAAACAGAAGAAACAAAAAAGATGATTTATTTAAGATAAAAAAGAAGGTGTGAAACCCATATAGCTATCCGTAAAGCTATCAACCAAGTAAAATACGGAAATAACATGTCAAGGTTACTGGCACCCCCTTATTACTAAATATAAAGATAAATAGCCGGTAACACTAATACTGAAATTTTACGTGAAAGGAGTGAAACATGAAGTTTAGAAAATTACTGGTAGTTTTAATAGTGTTTTGTTTTATCAGAGTACAAGCGGAAATACTAAATGCGAATCCCGACCCGGATGGTGATCCTTGGTATGCCGGGGGATATCTTTTTGATGAGGAAGAGGAAGAATTCTTAAGCTCATTACCAAGACTGGTGATCAAAGATGAAGTTAGGGAAAAAGAACTCCCACCAAGCTGGGATAATATGGACCTCCCTGATGGTTTACCACAGTGCTTTAGACCTGTGTTTAATCAGCAAGATTATTCATGCGCTCAGGCTGCAATGATTGGTTATGTGTTCACATTTGAAGTAAATAGAAAGAACTATACAAGTGCAGATATTGAAAAGAGACAATATCCATCTCATTTTACATATAATTTTATCAACAATGGTTCTTCTACATCTCCATCTTCATTCAGTCAGGCAATTGATGTTGGATCTGAATTCGGGATACCCAATTCAGAGATCTGGCGAGAAGTGACAAGTGATCCTATGGCAGGAGAAATCGGTATTTGGATGAGTGGATACGACAAGTACTATGATGCATTAAAAAATAAGATAACTAAAATACCTGGAAGCGAAAATGGTGGTTTTGTTATTGAAAATAATAGAACAGAAGAAAGTTTAGAGACATTGAAGTATTATTTGAGATACCATAATATTGAAGATGCAATTATTGGAGGTGTTGTAGGTTGCAGTACGAATATTTTCGGTGCAGAATATACCAATCTTGGAACTATTTTAGATCCAGTACCTTACATGATATCTCCCGCAACACATGGCGGACATGCGATGACTATAGCTGGTTACGACGATATTATTGCCTATGATTTTGATATTGAGTATAAAAGTCTTTCTCCTGGTCCTTTTGAGCAGCCGCTTCCACCAAGCAACTATGAGTGGGATAGGGTCGTTGGTGATTGGTCAACAACTCCCAAACCTATGGTAGAATGGGAAGTTGGAGCATTAAAAGTTGTAAACAGCTGGGGTGAAGGTTATCCTGCTAGCATCGGAGGAGGATATACTTACATACCTTACAGATTCTTAAATAAATTAGGTACATACTTTACCGGTATTGAGGTTGAAACCAATTACAAACCGGAAGTAACTTATAAGGTTGAAATGCAGCACCATAACAGGAATACTTTTACAACAAATATTAAGCTTGAGTCTGGAGATTACACCGAAAATCATACATTCACTTCATTTGGTGGAGATGCAATCGGTTATAACGGAAATTTCCCAATGAGAGGACCTGACAACTATGAACCTATTGAATTCTGTCTTGATATATCACAATTCTATACAGATACACAAGCACCGAAATTCACACCTTCGGTTTATTCTTTCATAATTGATGATCAGAGGGCTGGTGATACTCCAGTCAATTTTACGCCAATGGTTCTGAATTATGAGCTAATGGACTATAAATTTAACGACTTATATATTAACAGCAATTTACCTAACACAGAAATTATTGATAATGGAGTTACAGAAATCCCAATTATATATAATAGGATATTCAATGAAATTGAAGGAATAGTTGATATTAGCGACAATATTGGTTTGCCGTACCCAATAACGTTTCGTCCGAACTCTGAATTAAATATAGATCCGGGAACAAAATTATATTTGCATGATACTACAATCTCATTTCTAAGGCCTTTTTCTGGAAATCCAAATGAATATGGAAAGATGAATATAATAAACGATCTTGAGATTATAGGTTTTGATGATGAATCAGAAGATAAGTTTTTTGTTGCAAATGCAGTTGTGAATATAGGCAATGAGCTTGAGTTAGATAATTGTAATATGTATGTGGAATACTCTACAATCATAAATATGGATCTGAATGCACAGATTGGAGTAACAAATGGATCAGAACTTATTATTTATCCTAACAGCGCAATAAATTTTAATGAATCAGTCATTAATCTTGAAAACGGTGGAATGCTTGTTACAATATCTGGAGCAGAGTTCCATATTACAAACAATTCTGAACTCTATCTAAAAGATAATCTGTCAGAAATTCAGTTCGGTTCAAATTCTAAGCTGATTATCAATTCTGGGGCAACTTTAAGACTTGCCGGTGATGTTACGATTCCCGACGGTTCACAGATCGTACTTGAAACAGGTGCAAATCTTGTAATTGAAAATAATGTCAGCATAACTGGTAATTTGGTAATTTCTGAAAGTACAAATATATCGGTTTTGGATAATTCAATTCTGAATCTCAACGGTTATTATGATTACGATTTTAAAGCTGGTTCAATAGTTAATCTTGGAGTATATTCAAAGCTGTCATTAACTGATGAAGCATACTTGTTTTTAGATAAAAAAGTTGTTTTTAATGCTCAGTCTGGTTCTTTAATATTCATTGATAAGTTCTGTTTACTTGAAAGTCTTCTAGAACCTGATTATAATGAGATCACTGAAGATAATTTCATTGAATTCAATGGTAACTGGAAAGGTATTGTGTGTGAAGCAGACAGCAAGATCAAGCTTATTAGAGCAAGGATTAGAGGAGCTGAATGTGCAGTATCAGGAACACCAGATATGATTATGGAAATCGGTACAGGATATCCGTGTCATATAGAGCAATGCGAAATCACAGAGTGTGACAATGGAATCAGTCTTACTGAGAGTGATAGATATTTTATAAAAAGCAATGTATTGACAGGAAAAGGAGTTGGTACGGGTGTAGCTTTTACAATTTCTGATGGCACATTCAGAGAGAATGATATTCAAAATTTTGATATTGGTGCCCGATTTGTGTTAAGTCCAACAAAAGTTGTCAAAAATAATATTTCCAATAATGATAAATACGGAATCATAGTTTCTGGTCATAACGCTGTACCTTCACTTGTAAATTATGAGAAATTTGAAGATTACAATAATACAATAGCTAATAATGGAGCAGTAAGTCATTATCCTGATCCTTTCCCATATGCTCAAATAGGAATAATACCTTTTGGAAATGTTTATATGGCTAACGGTATGAATAATATTTACTCAGGTACACTCAACACAACTCCTTCAATACCATGTGTATCAGTTGCTGGTTTATTACCTGCTCCCCCAGGAATTCCTATTGAGCCTTTGGTACATCATGAATTAATTAAAGCCAATAATAACTATTGGGGAGCGGAGTCTATCAATAGTAATTTCTTTAAAATGTTGTCTGTTCAAAATGAGTACTACAATGTTGGGTACGCAATTGATTATTCGGACCCAGCTCCTAACCCATTTACTGTAGGAACACAAAATAATATTCCTTCTGAAACAGAGACAACGCTTCTGTCAAATGCATTTAGGATGGAAGATAAAGGTAATTACACTGCTTCAATTAAACTATATGAGCATATTATTGATAAATATGAAGATTCCCCGGAATTCTATGTAGCAATGGCAAGACTACCTTATGTTTATTTACAGGATGGAAGGGAAGTTGAATCTTTGGTTAGAATGTATGATGATGCACTTGAGTCGGATAACATTACCAAAAAGAAATTTTTCAAAGAAATGAAGATTTCAACCAAGATAAAAGGGAAGAAATATGATGAAGCAATTGCACTCGCTGAATTGATGAAAGAAGAAGCACAAAGTGAAGAAGAGATTCTAATTGCAGATATTGATATAGCTGTAGCCAATATGATGAAAAACAGCAATAGGAAAAGTAAATCTGGCACAGATTATACAACAGTTCTAAATGGACTTTTTGCAAAGTTGCATGGAAGTGAAGAAGATGGTGAAAAAACTGATATTGTAGAATCAGCGTTACCAACTGAGTTTACTTTATATCAAAATTATCCTAATCCGTTTAATCCTGCAACTCAGATTAAATTTGCTTTACCTAATGCAAGTGAAGTTAAGCTGAATGTATATAATATAAATGGGCAATTAGTATCTGAACTTGTAAATGGAAGTAAAGAAGCAGGAATTCATTCTGTTAATTTCGATGCAAGTAACTATAACTCAGGCATGTATTTCTATACACTTGAAGCAAATGGAATAAGCATTACAAAGAAAATGATACTTACGAAATAAACTCAGTGAAACTGAAATACATTACATTAGAGGTGGTATCAAAACCACCTCTTTTTTTATATATCTTTTAAATTGACACATAGGGATTGTTTTAAAAAAGAAAAATTAATTAGGGCTAACGGTCATGGCAAAAACCAGTGGTGATAAGCGAATAAAACTCTCCAAGTAACCATTGATATTTTGCCAATGTTGTCTTTTGTAGTTTGTTTTAAATCTTTAGTCTTAAATCAATTATCATTCTGCAACTTTACCTACTGGTGCGGCATAAATTACAAATTCATCGATTCCATCTAGATTCAATAATTCATCCATTTTGTTTTGATTATATGCACCTATTGCAACTGTACCGCAATTAATCGATTCAGCAGCAAGATAAAGATTTTGGCATAAATGCCCAGCATCTAATGCTATGAATTTCTTTGCTTCGGTAGTATAGTACCATTCGCTTCGATAAGGGATGGTGCTCCAAATGAAATATACAGCACAATTTTTGACAAAGTTGTTTACTAATGATGCTTCTATTACTTTTTCTTCTAAATTATCAGGAGTAAAAAGATACAGTAATTTATGCTCAAACGGTAAATATCGGTAAATACCTTGTTGACGACCGTCATTATTATATATAACTCAATAAGTCTCAAAAGTCTGTTCTTTGGATGCTGAAGGAACTGTTCTTTTACTATTATTGTCTTCTAAATTATGCAATCCCTGAGTAGCCCATAAGAGGTAAGATAGTTCTTTTAGTGTTAATTGCATATCAAGGTATGCTCTTCTGCTTTTACGATTTTTTATACAATCAAAAATATTAGTCTTTATTATTATTTCTTCGCTAAACTCAGGTAAATCAATGACTTTACTATTTGTGCTATATGCTTTTTGTTTTGTTGGAGTTGGTTTTCCTAAAGTTTTATCATTGTACAAGCATGAATTAGCAAAATTACCAGCCTTTAAAAAATTGCGGTATTTAAGAGATTGTTCATTGTTGTTTTCTATAATATTCAATTTCTCGCTTACTAAATCATCGATATTATCAATAGTATTTTCTAGTTTAGGAGATAGCTGTTCTATTTGTGATTTATTCAGGATATTAGCTTCATTTATGCATTTGTTCCAAGTCTCAATTTTATATTGATCACCTTCAAGAAATTGTTGTAAAGTTGCAGAATCAATGTTTCTCAGAATATTTAGGAAACAATCATCTAGTTCTTTTTTCTCCTTAAGAAAAGTATAGAAAAAATTT
>JAQICF010000080.1 GCA_027858795.1 Candidatus Delongbacteria bacterium
TATGAATCCCGTAGTGACAAGTGGAGAAAGAAAATTGATCACTTTATTGATAATACACCATATGGGAAACATAATGGTTTAACAGGACTTAACGGTTATTTAGCTTTTTCATGTGAATACGTTAAGATCAGGGATGAGATATTTGAGACACTGGATATCAGAAGGATTTCTATAAATGTTTCCGACAGAAATTGGAATAAGATCGAAGAACAAACATATACGTTTTTAAATATATAAAATATTTTCTAATTCTCCATTATTTTTATAATTGCATATTTTTCAATAGTTATGTTTATTATAAAGAGAATAATTTGGACATATAGTACGGGTAAACTAGATGTGTAATTGACTGTATTTTAATAATAATATAAAACAAATTAGTAAATAGGAGTCATTATGAAGACAATTTTAAAAAAGTATAAGAAGGAGTTACCGAATCTTACTATTGAACCCCATAAGTACTACCATAAGTACCTAGATGGTGAAGAGGAGAAAGGAACAATATATTATATCTATGGATTTGAAGGTAATCCAGAAGTTCAATTTAGATTTGAAACGAAAGAAGAAGCAAACGAATTATTCAAGGTGGCTAAAAAAAATCCTTATGTATTCCCAGATTTTTTAGCAATAGAGTGTAATAATGTAATAGAAATATTACTTACAAATGTATCATTTCGCACTTCGTTGAAAATGATCGATATAGATGAGGATTCATTTAAGAAATTTTTTCAAATAAATATGCATTACTATAAAAATGATCTTAAAATCGAATTTGAGATGGGAAAAAACACCAAAAATACTCTACCAGCATTATTAAAGTTTCTTAGAGGCGCACGTAGATTTTCAAGAAGAGCTACAATATTGAAAATTTTTAATTACAATAAACCAACATTAGAAGGAATTGATAATGATGTTCGTAATATTATTAGTTCTGTACTATTTGACATTGAATATAGCTATGATATTGCACTAGAGACTATAAATATAGATGGCTTATCAAGAAGAGTAATTCGAAGAAGAAAAAAGAGAAATGAGTTACCACAAGAATCCATTGACTTAGTATATAAAAAATACATCCCTGAATTAATTCAATATTTCCATACTGCTGAAAAAGTTGATTTTGCACCATTCAAATTTATTACATATTATCATATTTTGGAATATCATAGTGATAAAAGTGCTTATCGTGTTATTTCTGATGAAGTAAAAAAATTATTATTGAAACCCGATTTTCATATAAAAACCAGTCTGTATATAAATCAAGCTATAAAAATCTTCAAAAAAGAAAATGAAAAGCACACGACAGATAAAATTAAAATTGAAAGAGTATTAAGACAGTTTGTTGACAGAGAAGAATTGAAGAAAACACTTATTGGGTATGAGATTTTAGACCATTTTAAAAATGAAGCTACTTTAGATTGTACAAAACCACTGAAACTACCAGGTATTGATTTTGACAAAGATAGTAACTTTTATAATAATTTAACTAAAAGAATATACTCTTTAAGGTGCTCAATAGTACATTCCAATCCAGATTTTGATGAATCGAAAGGTATACCTTTTATACCAAGTCCAAAAAACATAGAAATTTTACGTAATGAAATTGAAATGATCGCTGAAATTGCACGTAATGTAATTATTGATAGTAAAGAAGAATGAACTATGCCTAACATTGGCAAAATGACTTGGTCTCCCTACTTGACTTACATTATCGCTTTTTGCTATGACCGTTAGTTTATTCATGTGATTCCATTAAGATAAGGGATAAGATATTTGATTCACTGGATATCAAAAGGATTTCCTTCCTCTAACTTTTAATTCCTAAATTTAAAAATTGCAATTACTTTAATGATAAATTACATTAAAATATTCTAAATGCTAATGAAGCGACTAAAAAAAACATAATGAAGCGACAAATGGGATAACTATAATTTGGTGATAAATAAAATAATTCGTAAATCAGGTTGTTGGAAACAATAATTAAAGGAGGTAAAGTGAGAAACTATACAAAAAACGAATTAGCTAAAGTGATTAGGAAAATCATTGAAAAATACTATAATAACACAGAATATTTTTATTCACAATTTAAAGGCAATATCAATAGAAAAGTTAAATCATTAAACCTTGAAGATCTTACAGTTTCTGAATTGAAGGAGAAAGGTTTAAGAATTGCGCAAGGTGTAATAGATGATTTGAAACGAATTACTATTAATAATATTGAAAAGAGATTATCAAAAGAAATTGTTAAGGAATCTTTAACAACAGGGATAGATTTAAATGAAAAAATCGATTATTTTAAGATCGCTGCAAAAGAAAGAGTTAAAGAGCTGTTGGACGCACAATATAAAGATCATAAAAGGCAAATAGCTAAGATAAATAGAAAAATGAATGCAATAATGAACAAAAAGCGAAATAAATAAACTAATTACGAGTATAAAATGGAACAAAGATGGTTTTAAAACTATGACAAGAGATGAGAGATATATAGCAAGATTGATTTTTAAGAATAAAGTTTATGAGTGTGATAAACAGGCTTATGAGGATTTGTTCGTAAAAGTAATGCAAAATGCAAATCCGAATTTTCTACCAGTAAAACCACAAGGACGATATGGTGATAGAAAAAATGATGGATTTGACAAAATTACAGGTAAGTATTACCAAGTTTATGCACCAGAAGATTTACCTTCGAAAGAAGGTAAGTCTATTGAAAAACTTAATACAGATTTTACGGGTCTTTTTAAATATTGGTCTGAGCGAGGGTTCACTATAAAAGAATTTTATTATGTTGTAAATGATAAATATAAAGGTATCTATCCAACTTTGATAGCTGATGTTTTTAATATCTCTGAAAGAAATAAAATAAAGGCAGAGTTAATTAGAAGCAAAAATTTAGAAGAAATATTCTTATCATTGGATGAAGATAAAATAATTGATATTATTGGAGGTTTTCTCCCTGACCCATTAGCGATACAAGAACCGGACTATGATATCATGAGTGAAGTTGTCAAATATATTTTAACTTTTGAAGTGAATGAAACAGTTGAAGATATACCAGATGATCCTAACTTTGAAACGAAAATTATTTTTAATTCGTTAAGTAAATCAGTTAGTGAATATCTGAATGCAGGTAGACGTCAGAATTATGTAATAAAGGAGTATTTTAACTTAAATAGTGATTTTGTTAAAAATGAATTGAGAATACGATTTAATAGTGTTTACAAAGAAGGATTAATAGAAATTCCAAACAGTAATACAAAAAATGATGAATTGTTCTTCTATATATTGAGGCAAGTTAGTCCATATAGTAAATTGGGCGTTCATAATGCTGTTTATATACTAATGGCTTATTATTTTGAATATTGTGATATTTATGAAACTCCCGAATTAACAAATATTGGATTATTCAAATGATATTGCCAAGTAAGCATATTAGTTTGTCAGAATCTTTTTTTGGATTAGGTGGAATACTTCTTGGATTCTTGAAAACACCATTAACAGTGGATGAAATCTTTAATAAATACTACAAAATAAACAATACAAAGAAGTTTCCAGCTCACCATAATTTTGATAATGTAATTCTTGCATTAGATTATTTATTTATAGTTGGTGCAATTGATCTTAATGAAGAAGGGAAAATAAAGCTATGCAATTAATTGAACTGAGAGCGAACAAAGAATCTTTCAATACTGTAACTTTCAATGCAGATTCAGTTTCTATTATTGCTGCGGTAAAACAAACTGCTGAGAGAAGAAAAACTTTCAATAGTGTTGGAAAATCTTTAACAATTGCATTAATTCACTTTTGTCTTGCATCTAAAGCTAATATAGAATTTGAAGAAAAGCTAAAAGGTTGGGAATTTGAACTTGATTTTGTAATTAATAAAAAAATGTTTACATCAAAAAGGGATACTAAGAATCAATCATATATATATCTTAATGATAAGAAACTTTACCTTGATAAATTCAGGAAGGAATTGGAGAACAAACTCTTCGAGATTCCTGAGAATTCTAAATACATAACTTTTAGAGGATTGATATCTAGATTTATTAGACCTTATAAGTATAGTTATGTTAAATATGATAAATATGTAAAAAGTGAAGATAAGAATATATCCGAATCTGTAAATAATGCTTTTCTTCTAGGATTAGATATTAATAAAATTTTCAAAAAAACAAATTTAAAAAACTCTTTAGATAAAATTGAACAACAAAAAAAGAATATTGAAAAGGATGAAATATTAAAAACATATTTTGAGGCAGATGATTCAGAGGAAGATATCGATATTAAAATTGTCGAGTTGGAAACTTCCTTTAAAAGATTAGAACTTAATCTTTCACAATTTAAAATAGCTGAAGACTATACTCAAATAAAAAGTGATGCAGATGCAATTTCATCAGAATTAAGAAAAATAAAAAATAGAGCCACAAAATATGAAATTGCGTTAAAGAATATTGATAGAAGTTTAGATATAAAACCTGACATATCTAAGCAAAAGATCAAGAAACTGTATTCCGAAGCGAGATTACAATTATCTGACATGGTGACTAAAAGATTGGATGAGCTTGAAAATTTTAATAAAAAAATAATTTCTAACAGATCTAAGCGACTATTGGAAGACAAAAAAAAGTTCGAAAGTCAACTTTTAGATATAAATGCTAATATTAAAACTCTAGCAAAAAGAGAAGATGAGAAATTGCAATACTTGAATGCTCATGGGGCTTTAGAAGAATTTACGATGCTAAATAAGAAATTAGCTGATACAGATATAAAATTAAATAAATTAACTCAATTTAAAAAACTTAAAGGTGAGTATGAAGACAAAATTGAAGGATATAATAAAGATTTTATTGATGAAAAAATAAGTACAAGAAAATATTTGAATTCGATTAAGGCAATAACTGATAAAAACATTTTAAAATTCAAATCTATAGTTGAGCTTTTTTATGATGATAAGAAATGTGGTATTACGATAAACAATAATGATAAGATAAATAAAATACGATTTGATATAAATGCAAAAATTGCTGATGATGCTGGTGATTCCGTAAATGAAGTTAAAATATTTTGTTATGACTGGACAATACTAACGTCCCAAAATAATCATGTAGTTAAGTATTTATTTCATGATAGTCGTATACTTGATGGAATGGATCCAAGGCAAATAAGTACATTGCTCTCATTCGTAAATAAGGAATGTAAAAACGGATTTCAATATATTATTTCATTGAACCAAAATATTATTGAAAGTTTGAAAGCAGAAATGACTGAGGATGAATTCGAAAAATATATTACTGATAAAATTGTACTAGAATTAAGTGATAAATCAGACGAGGAAAAATTATTGGGAATTCAAGTCGATTTAAACTATGAATTATAAAAAATATACAAGTATTTTTTTCTATAATATGTGAAATGGGTCTCGAGCTTTTATTCTTACCTACTAATTTGATTACCTTGTATGATTACTTACCGTAAATGTAATTCTAAAGTAGTTGCCAAGAGAGGAAATTAAAATGTCTTATACCGAAAATGATGCTGTCTTAGAAGGATGTTTGTCATCATTATTACATGAACATGAATTGGATAAATGCAAACAATTGTACAAAATATTCTTGTTTGTAGAAGGTGATACTGAGGAAGCAGTCTTGCCTGATATGATACATGAAGCTGGTTATGATTTAGAGGAGAATAGTATTGAGATTGCAAATTATAATGGTGTTTCGAATTTAATACATTCGATAAGGCTATTAAGAAAAACTCTGAATTATAGATCACCAATAATAGTTACAATTGACAATGATGATGCAGGTTTTAAAGAATATAATAGACTCATTTCGCAAACTGATTTATTAGGTTCGTTAGAACCAGTTTATTTCTATAAATTGCCAACTTCAAAAACTAAAATTGATTACACTACCCATAAAGGTGGTTCATTCGAAGAGATTTTTGAAATGGATTGTTTTTTAGAAGCGATTTTAAAAC
The DNA here is from genome assembly GCA_027858795.1 of Candidatus Delongbacteria bacterium. Next base: position 5,983 of record JAQICF010000080.1, read on the forward strand.
TAGAAGGTATACCAGCTGAGCTAATACAGGATAAGGAAATAATTAAAAAAGATTTTGTGAGAAATATATCATGGGTAACACAAATAAAGAAAATTCTTAATAGCTATGGATATAAACGTGATATAGATAAAATATCACTAGGGCAATGGATGGATTGTATTAAAATTTCTATTCCTCAAGATATACTGGATCTTGCTGAGTTGATCAAAGAAGTTAGAGAAAAGTATCCAGTAAAATTAATAGGTGAAGATTTTGAGTATCCAGATTGGTTAATAAATAGAAGTAGTCCAGCAAGTTCGTTGGTTGGAAAGAAAAAAGGAACCCCATGCTCAAACTCACCACTCACAAAGCTCCAGAAATCAATGACTCTTTATGGAAAGATTTTAACGTTTTTACGAATAAGTTAAACTCTACAGATAAGAGTTTAGAAAAATTCAAAGAAGAAATGATCGAATTTGCACGAATAAGAGAGAATTTTTCATTTTCTTTTGTAACAGGAAATGACCAGATCATCGCAGTTATTCATTAAAATTAAACAGATTACCCCCAATGATGTAAAAGAACACCATGAATGTAGGGGAAGGTTCCCACACCTTCCCGTAAGCGAGTCCCATTCCTAAGTTTCGTACGAAAAAAGAAAAACATTCAAAAATAAATATCATGTTTTTAGCAAAAGGTCACTATTTGACACTTTGGCCTTTGTATCTTCCTAAAAGACACTAAAATTTAGGAGAATAAGGTAATGAAAAACAAAAGAATAAATGTGCAAGGTACTGAGGTAAGGATTTTTATTTATGCGAACGAAGAATATATTTCTTTAACTGATATAGCTAAATATCGCAACACTTCCGAACCTTTCTCGATTTTAAACAACTGGTTACGAAGTAGAAATGTCATAGAATTCTTAGGTTTATGGGAAAAATTACATAATCCAAATTTTAAACCTATCGAATTCGAGAGGTTTAGAAATGAAGCAGGTAGTAATTATTTTGTATTATCACCTAAAAGATGGATCAGCACTACAAATTCAATTGGTAAGTTCATGTAATTTGTGTCAGCATTGCTGACACTTTCTCATTGTCTTTATAAGTTTTGCTTGAATAATGAAAAAATACAATTGTCAAATAAATCTTGTAAGTTCTGGAAATGCTAAGTAAATTAAATACTTCGAAGATGACTTAAGCTATTATTGCAGAAAGGACATCCTATACCCATGCTAAAACTCACCACTCACAAAGCACCTGAAATCAATGACTCTTTATGGAAAGATTTTAACGCTTTTACGAATAAGTTAAACTCTACAAATAAGAGTTTAGAGAAATTAAAAGAAGAAATGATCGAATTCGCACGTATAAGAGAGAATTTTTCATTTTCTTTTGTTACACAGGACGAGCAGATCATAGCAGTTATTCATTTAAGAGAATGGGATCCGAATGAACTTAGTATCGCAATAGTTTCAGAATTAAAAAGCTGTTCTGACGCATTCGTTGTTTGTGAAGAAGAAATAAATCTTAACAAATCATGAATTTGTATTGCTTTTTCATGATTTGTTATTTACATTACTTTTAGAAATAATAAAAATGGAGCCGATCATGGCAAATCTGCAAGTTAAAGATATCAATGATAAATTATATGACGCACTTAAATATTATGCTAAGAAAGAGCACAGGTCTGTAAGTCAGGAAGTTGTCAAAATAATTGAGCTATATCTACAAAATAATAAGGGTTTTGAGAATACTACTAAGGAATTTCTGAAGTTGGCAGGTTCTTGGGACGATGAAAGAACTGCTGATGAGATAATTAACGACTTAACCAAATCAAGAACAAATAAAAGGTTTAATGATGGGATATTTGATTGATACGAATATAATTATTTACAGTCTGAAAAATGACAAATCAGTAAATGATAAATTTGAAGAATATATAAACATACCTAAAGCTATTTCTGCTATAACTTACGGCGAACTGTTTTACGGTGCAAAAAAATCTAAGATGCAAGAAAAAAATATGGCTGTTGTGCATAGAATATCTGAACTTTTCCCAATAATTGATGTGACTAAATCTATAATCGAGACTTTTGGTGATTTGAAGGCTTTTTTAGAAAAAAAGGGAGAAAGAATTGATGACTTTGATCTATTGATCGGCTCAACCGCTTTGACAATGAATTATACACTTGTAACAAACAATGTTGCACATTTTAAAAGAATCCCCGGATTAAAAATTGAAAATTGGGCTAGATGACTAACATCCAAACAGCCAGATCAATAATAAAAAAGCATTTTTTACAAGAAATCGTTTCGATAGAAAGATTCCCGACAGGGCTTTGTCATTTCGTTTACGATGCGAAGTTCTCTGACGGTCAGGAAGTTGTTTTGAGAATCTCAGGTTCTGACGATGAGTTGAAAGGCGGAATATTCTGGAATAATGAACTAAGGAAGCTTGATATACCTGTTCCTGAAATTCTGTTCTATGACACCGGAAGTGAGATCAAGTATTCTATTCATAATAAGGATTCAGTGGACATTGATCAGGAACGAGTTGAATATCTGAAGAAATGTTTCAACTCATTACATGACAAAACATAGCATCTCACGACACAATATTAACATTTTAAACCTTCGTAAAGTTATTTTGTCAATATTTTTAATGTTCCATTTGTTTTTTATTGAGTTTTATATTATATTTCATTTCAGAAAGTTAATAAATTCAAAATAGGAGATTGTTATGAAGCGGTTCACTATTATTACATTAGTAATATCTGTCATGTTGCTAGTCGGTTGTTCAAAGAAAGAAAATTCAGTAGAAAAAAATGATAACGGAGTATCGGTCTATAAAAATTCAAGTACTCCAGCCAATCCGAATTTTACTTACGAATTCGTTGAAGATGGAATAATTCCTTTCTTTGAAGGGGAAAATAATGCAGAAAGAGATTTTAAGCAACCTACCGCTGTAATTGAAGACAAAGATGGAAGTATTTTCGTTGCAGGAAGTAGCGTAGCAAAAATATTCAAATTTTCACCTGATTATAAATTCATATCCTCTTTCGGTGGGAAAGGATTAGGCCCGGGAGAATTTGAAGGTGGACCTTCATCTCTAACATATCACCGTGGACAACTTCTTGCACCATGCTGGAGAAATACTTCTACCAATGTTTATGATACTGATGGTAATTTCATAGAAAAAATACCTCCTGGTATAAGTGCAGGTTTTTCAGGACAGCTTTCTTTCAATGATCAAATGTTAATGAATACTGAATCAAGAAAAGCAGATGATAGTGAAGCTATAGTAACTTCCTCAATCGTTCAAATTGATACTAGTTTTAAAAATATCGAAAAAGTAATTTATAAGAAAGATTCCAGAACTTTATTGAGAACTTTCAGGATCAGTGATATGTATGTAAGGTTTGCAGTAGGTAAAGATATACTTTATGTCGGAGATGTCTCTGAGAATGATTATAAGATCTTTGGATATGATACAAACTTTAATAAAACTATGGAGATACGAAAAAAATACAGATCAGAGATAGAAGAAGATTCAATGGCAATAGTATATTCTTTTAATCCTGATAATCTTGGAGGAGGTTTCAATAGAAAATACAAAACCAACGCAAAAGACAGAACTCTTTACTACAAATCAATAAACCACATGTACGTCGACGAAAATGACAGACTTTGGGTAGTATCCCCTACTAAAAACAAAAAAGATCAAAAAGGTCTGTATGTTGATATTTTCGAAAAAGGTATATATTTAAACACAATATATTTACCATTCTATCAAAGCAAAGATTTCTCTTATGTTTATTCATCAATGTTCTTGAGAAATGGTAAATTATTTTATGTTGATAATGACAATGCATGTATCAAAGTTTATCGCTATGAAGAGAAAAAAATAAAGTAATTATTTTGATTTACACTCCCCATTTTTTCAACTTGCTTTTATCAAGTTAAATTTGCATTTTTCAAACTAAATTTAAACAGATATAAGAAACAAACTCGGAGTATAAATGCTTGAGAAGCAAAAAACTATTATAAATGCAGTATCAATTTCAGGAACCGGATTGCATACAGGTTGCACTTCAACAATTACATTCAAACCGGCACCGGAAGATAATGGAATAACATTTAAAAGGATAGATCTTGACGAACATATCGAGATCCCGGCAAATATAGATTATGTTGACAGTATTTCAAGAGGAACTATTCTCAGCAAAGATGGTGTGAAAATTTATACTGTTGAGCATGTTCTGGCAGCAGTTGTAGGTTTGACCATTGATAATGTTATTATTGAACTTGATGCGGAAGAACCTCCGGTAATGGATGGTAGCTCTATAGATTTTGTAAATATATTGAAAGACAATATTGCAATACAGGACAAGCCAAGACAATACTTTGAAGTAAAGGAAAATATAGTTTATAAAGATGCTGAAAAAGGGATCGAACTAATAGTGGTACCTTCTGATAAATTCCAAATAACTTATATGGTCGACTATAATAATCCTGCACTGGGAACTCAATTCACTACAATGTATGATCTTGAAGAAGAGTTCGTTAAAGATTATGCTTCGACCAGAACTTTCTGTTTTCTTACTGAAGTTGAACATCTGAAAGATGCTGGTCTGATTAAAGGAGGATCCCTTGAAAATTCAGTAGTGATCCTTGATAGGGAACTCAGCAAAGAAGAAACTACGATGGTCGAAAAGAAACTCGGAATGGGCGAAGGTATTATACCTGAATCTAAAGGAGTTCTAGGTTCAGTAGAGTTTAGATTTAAGAACGAACCTGTAAGACATAAAGCTTTAGACTTGATTGGAGATCTTGCATTACTCGGTAAGCCGATCAGAGGACATTTTTTATGTGCTAGAGGTGGTCATGAAGCTCATATTGAACTTGTTAAATTGCTTAAAACAGCTGTTGAAAAACATTCACTTATAAATAAATTCAAGAGAAGTGCTGACGAATCTTATGTATTTGATGTCAAAGATATCATGAACCTTCTACAGCATAGATATCCAATGCTGTTAGTTGATAAGGTAGTTGAGATCACACCTAATAAAAGTATTGTCGGATTGAAGAACGTAACTTTCAATGAAGATTTCTTTAATGGACATTTCCCCGGAGATCCTATTATGCCTGGTGTTCTTATCGTAGAAGCTATGGGGCAAACCGGTGGGTTATTGTTAATGAACTCTGTTGAGAATCCAAAAGATAAATTAGTAATGTTTACAGGACTTGATAAGATAAAATTCAGAAAAGCTGTTCATCCTGGTGATCAGTTGATGATGCATGTTGAGATGGTAAGACCGTTATCAAGAGGTATATGCAAAATGCATGGAGTAGCTTTTGTTGACGGTAAAAAAGCTGCTGAAGCACTTATGACAGCTTATGTCATGGATAAACCAAGTGATAAATAAATTTTAAGGAAAGAAAATGATCCATTCTACTGCTATAGTATCAGAAAAAGCTAAAATTGGTAATAATGTTGAGATCGGTCCATTCACAATTGTCGAAGATAAGGTTATCATCGAAGATAATTGTAAGATAGGTGCGCATGTAACTATTGCTGATGGTACGATTTTACATAAAGATGTTCAAATTTTTAACGGTGCGGTTTTAGGTACCGTTCCTCAAGACCTGAAATTTACAGGTGAAGAAACTACTCTTGAGATCGGAGAGAGAACCGTTATTAGAGAATATGCTTTTCTGAACAGAGGAACAAAAGATAAATTTAAGACTGTCATAGGTAAAGATTGCTTCCTAATGGCATTCGTTCATGTTGCACACGATTGCTTTGTTGGTGATAATTGTATTATAGGTAACGGAACTCAAATTGCAGGACATATTTCAATAGATCATCATACTATCTTAAGTGGACATGTTCTTGTGCATCAATTCAGCAAGATTGGCTCGTACTGTATGGTTGAAGGTGGAGCAAAAGTAAAAAGAGATATACCTCACTACTGTATGGCTGTCGGTGAGCCGTTAAAATTTTCCGGACTAAATAAGATCGGTCTTCAGAGAAACGGATTTTCAACAGAAGATATTCAGGATATTTCTGACGCATACAGAATTTTATACAGAAGTGGATTAACAACTGAGAAAGCATTAGAGCAAATAGAAAATAATTATGTAGATAATAATGTTGTTTTAAAAATCTCAGAATTTGTAAGAGACTCTAAACGTGGCTTAATAAGGTAGTTTCGTTAGAAACAATAAACAGTTTACAATCAGGTAGATTGAAATGAGTATAGAATTTCTTGATACCGGAGTTAATACCGGTAGTTTTAACATGGCAGTAGATTTCTTCATGGCAAGGAATCATTTAGACAAGCCGATCTTTCGAATATATCGTTGGAAACCATATTGCATATCATTGGGATATCATCAGAAACTTGAAGAAATTGATATTGAGAGATGCAATAAAGATGGAATTGATATAGTCCGTAGAGAGACCGGAGGACGAGCAGTGTATCATTCCGAAGAGATAACTTACTCAATGATTATTCCTAAAACTTCAGAATTTTACTCTGATTCGATACTTGAAGTGTATAATAAAATTAGCACTGTTCTTGTTAAGGCTCTGAAGTTATCCGGAATAGTTAATGCTGAACTGGAAAGTGGGAAAGCTCCTGATTTCAAAAAACTTTATAAAGAAAAGATTTCATCAGTATGCTTTTCATCCACCTCAACTTATGAAGTAGTAGTTAACGGGAAAAAACTCGTTGGAAGTGCTCAGAAAAGATTAAAAGATTCGGTATTGCAGCATGGATCTATTCTATTCGGAAAAAAACATCTTGATCTGATCGACTATTTAAAAGTCGCAGAAAAGAGAAAACCCAGATTAAAAGAAATGACAGTAAATAAAACAATTACTATCGAAGATATCTCAGAAAATGAAGACTTTGAAACCTTCTACAAAACTTTCAAAACAAATTTATCATTGGCATTATCTGAAGAATTTAATATATTAGTAGAGGAAGTTACGATAAATGAAGAAGAATTATTAAAAATAAGAGAAGCTGAAAAGCACTTTCAGTTAAACCTTTCTTAGGAGGTAATTATGAAAAGATTTTTATTAGTGATCATGATGATCACAACGATCAAAGCATTTGGAATATTTGGTTTTGGAATTCATGCCGGAGTAGATAATACAAATGTAGATAAGTATGATAAATCCTTCAGTTTTCTCATTGCTGGGAATGACTATTCCTATAGCATTACTAGAGACGAGATATCTAATCCATTTGTTTTCGGTGGACAAGTATATCTTGATGTACCTTTAGTACCAATTGGTTTTGAGGCGAGTTTTGAAGCAGCATGGGCAAGTTACAAATGGAAAGCTCCGGAAGTTCTAACGGATGAAAGTGGTGGTGGTAATCATATACCTTTAGAGTTCATTGGTTACGATGCTGGCGCGTCAGGTTACTCTGAGGAATTTTCATTTGGAAGATTTTCTACAGATTTCACTGCTAAATGGTATGTTTTCGGTTTTCCCCCTGTTGTAAAGATATTCTCTTTCTACGTTGGTGGTGGAGCTGGATTCCATTTTATTACCCCACTGGTTTCAGAAGACCTTATAATTGCTGAACTTGCAGGTGGGACATCAATCCCTACTTCAACTTCAGTTGATATTGAAGAACTCGTTAAGAGTAATGTTTCAATGGGTTATCACATTGTAACAGGTGCTAGGATCAAATTTCCGGTTCTTCCAATAGCATTAAATGTTGATTACAAATGGACCTGGACAGAAGAAAATGATTATGGTGATAAGACAAATAATTTTGGTATGATAAAAGGTAGCGCGAGTATTTATTTTTAATTAAAAAATAAATACCAAAAAAACGTAGGGAATGGTTTCAAACCATTCCCTTTTTTTATCATTTAAAATCACACTAAAAAAGGGGACGAAAAGAAATCGTCCCCTACGGATAAGCTCTGTGACCTCTGTGTTCTCTGTGGTCCAATCTTTTATCTTTTGATTTATCCTTCTATAATCAATCGCATCAATTCAGGGAAACTATACCCTAACTTACTTGCAGATTCAGGAACTAACGATAATTCTGTCATACCCGGAAGTGTATTAGCCTCGAGAAAATAGAAAATACCTTCTTTATCAAGAATAAAGTCAATTCGACAGTAATCCTTACACCCAAGTATCTTATTCATACTCAGAGCATAAGAATTGATGGTTTCGACTTGAACTTTAGTTAATTCTGCAGGACATACATGTTTAGTAATACCATCACTGTATTTATGCTCATAATCGTAGAAACCTTCATTAGGGATCAATTCTATTACAGGGAAAGCTTTTTTATGTATGACAGGTATCGAAAGTTCTCTGCCTGATATATATTCCTCTATCATGAATTCGTCATCGATATTATGCATCATTGCAATGGTCATAGGGATATCATCTTCACTATCAAGAATAGATACACCTATTGATGATCCCTGGGCTAAAGCTTTTATTACTACAGGATAGCTGTAATCTTTATTTATCAATTCTTGAACCTTTTCAGATCCTTTTTCATCTTCTGCCAACATCTTCCACTTGGCTAAAGGAACATTCACTTTCTGAGCAAAGAGTTTACTTTCATTTTTATCCATACAGATAGCACTCGAAACTGAACCTGAGCCAACATATTCGGCACCTATACTATCCAGCAT
>JAQICF010000214.1 GCA_027858795.1 Candidatus Delongbacteria bacterium
GAAAAATTGGATTTTACAAACGATACAGATTGCCCTGCTTTGACTCAAGATAAATTATTCTATATTGTGTATGAATATCCGGAAAAAAAGACTATCGTATCCATAAAATCTGTTGGAATTGAACGATAGTGATAAAAAAATACAACATAGCGATCGTTGGTGCAACCGGTGTTGTCGGAGAAACAATGCTTTCCATTCTCGAAGAGAGAAATTTCCCTGTAAATAACCTTGTTTTATTAGCTTCTGAAAAGTCAGCAGGAAAGGAATATCTTTTCAAAGGTCAAACCTTTAAAGTTCAAACACTGAACGAAAATAGTTTTGAAAATATAGATATCGCACTTTTCTCAGCTGGTGGGAAGATCAGTAAGAAATTTGCTGGTATTGCAGTTAGTTCAGGTTGCATTGTTATAGATAACAGTTCTGCTTTTAGAATGGACTCGGATGTTCCTCTAGTAATTCCAGAGATAAATTCAGAAGATTTATCGAGTCATAGCGGAATAATAGCAAACCCCAACTGTACAACCATAGTAACATTGATGGCATTGAACCCAATACGAAAATTTTCCCGAATAAAGAAAATAATTGCTTCATCGTACCAAGCTGTTTCGGGTGCAGGCCAGGAAGGTATCAATGAATTAGTAAAGCAGAATAAGGCAATTGTCATTGGCCAGGAACCTGTAGTTAAGTATTTTTCTCATCAGATAGCCAACAATTTGATCCCGAAGATAGATGTAATGAGCGAAAATGGTTATTCCGCAGAAGAAATGAAGATGGTGAATGAAACTAAAAAAATATTTGATGATAATGATATCAGGATATCGGCAACTTGTGTCAGAGTTCCGGTGTTTACGGCACATTCAGTAGCAATCACAATCGAAACTGAAAGTAAGATCTCTATTAGTAAGGTAAGATATCTAATAAAGAATTCAGAAGGTATAGAGCTAATAGATAATCCGGAGAAAGAAATTTATCCAATGCCTATATCTGCTCAAGGGAAAGATAATTGCTTAGTCGGAAGGATAAGAGAGGATATCGTATTTAATAATGGTATTTCTCTATGGGTCAGTGGTGACCAGATTAGAAAGGGAGCTGCTCTAAACACAGTTCAAATAGCTGAAAAACTAATTGAAAATGGATAATTGATAATTGAAAAAATGTTTTTTTAAATATTTTACGATAGGAATAATAGCCCTGATTCTATACTCATGCAATGTATTCTCACCAGATTACGAACATTTTGATAATATTTCTTTGAGAGGAGATAACAAGACTGTAAAAGGATTGATGCAGAATTTTGTTTATTCATATACTTTTAAAGATTCATTTCTCTACGAAGAGCTATTGCATGATGATTTTACATTTGAGTATGATAATGATGGAACTCCTGAAACTTGGAACCGTGATGAGGATATCAGGATCACTAAAAGGATATTCAGGAATTTTAAGAATATAGATCTTGTGTTCAATACAACTTTTCCTGATAGTACAAATTTTGAAGATACTACAGTGTTCACATCATTTAATATAGGTTTTTATTCAGGTGATGATATTGTTAACTTTACAGGATTTGCAAGATTTATATATCAAAAGGTGCATATATCAGAAGACAGTTCTGTATATAAAATTAAATATTGGGAAGATCTTAGGTGAAAAAGAAATTATACATAATTGCAATAGTTCTGCTGGTAATAAATTCGGTATTATTTATAATAGACTCAAAAAATGATGAAAAGGTCAAAGCTGAAAATTTTTTATCAAAGTATAAAATTGTAGAAACAATATCCACAGACAGTTTATCTGCAACAAACAATATATTCAATATAATAGATGAGGAATTTCTCAGAAAGGAATTCAAGAAGAATTGGATATACAATAAGAAAACTGATAGTTTATGGTATAAAAGGATTAAGGTTCCAAATACTATTGGTATGGCACGATACAATCGATTTGTACAGACCTTGTTCCGAAAGTATAAAGTAGATCTGACAAAAGTATCTGAAAATGAGTTGGCAAAAAAATTAAAATTCTATTTCTCTGTAAACGATAGTCTTCCCGGAATGCTGGAGATAAGATTAGTATCAGGATTGGATGAGAATATTAAATTTAACGGAAGAATGGCAATAGTGATAGATGATCTTGGAGATCAATGGGGACCTGAGTTCATTCAGGGATTGCTGGAATTTCCCAAACCCATCACACTATCGATATTTCCTGATCACTGGGCAAGTAAACGAACTGCAAAAGCTGCTAAAGAAAGAGGTAAAGAGGTAATGATCCATCTGCCGATGGAGCCATTAAAAGGAAGCGTTGAAAAAGAAAATATCAAAATAACAACTGATATGGATAAAATTACTATTGATAGTATGATAACTAAAGCTATCAAATTGATCCCGGAAGCAAAAGGCCTTAACAATCACATGGGTTCAAAGGCAACTTCAGACTACGAAATAATGGATATGTTCTTTGATATATATAAAGAAAAAGGAATGTTCTTTGTTGATAGTAAGACTACTCCGGATTCATATTGTTCTTTGATGGCGGAGTATTATAATGTTCCGATATTTGAAACTAAGCTTTTTCTGGATAATAGTGATAAAGCTGAAGACATAGAGGATATGTTCAGAGAAGCGATCGGTCATATTGCCAACGGTTCTGATATTTTAGTCATTGGTCATGCAAGATTGAATACTTACAGGACTTTACTAAAGATGGTTACGGAAGTTTATCCTGAAATAGATTATGTGTATGCAAGCCAACTTATTTTAAAATAATATTATGAAAATAGAACTCGGAAAACTCAAACTTGATAAGCCGTTGATATTAGCTCCAATGGATGGATATACCAATATCCCATTCAGGCTTATCATAAAGCAAATGCAACCTGATCTTATGTTCACAGAGTTTGTTAATTCTGATGCGATCATTTATACAAATCAGAAAACAATGAACAAGATACAAATTCTGGAAGAGGAACGACCAGTTGCAATACAATTATTCGGACATAATCCAGAAAATATGGCAAAAGCTGCCCAAATAGTTGAAGCTTTCGGTCCGGAAGTAATAGATCTTAATTTTGGTTGCCCTTCTCCTAAAGTTTCGGGTCATGGTAATGGTGCCGGGTTGTTAAAAAATTTACCGTTGCTAGGGGAAATTTGCGAAAAAGTAGTTAAAAGTGTTAAAGTGCCGGTAACTGCTAAAACAAGAATAGGTTGGGATTTTAATACTATAAATATATTAGAGACAGGAAAGATAATTGAAAATTCTGGGATCAAGATGCTCACACTTCATCCAAGGACAAAGTCTCAGAAGTATAAAGGTGATGCTGATTGGAGCTACATTAAGCTATTAAAAGAGAATGTAGATATTCCTGTTATAGGAAACGGTGATATAAAATCTCCTGAAGATGCTCAAAGAATGTATAACGAAACAAATTGCGATGGTATCATGATCGGAAGAGAAGCTGTCAGTAATCCGTGGATATTTAGGCAAACAAGAGAATATTTTGAAACTGGAAAGTACGAAAAAGTAATATCGTTTGAAGAGAGATTAAAGTTTTGTCTTTTACACTTTGATCTTTCAGTTGAGTATCTGGGAGAGAAAAGAGCACAATTTGAAATGCGAAAATTATATCAAAATTATTTTAGAGCATTACCGAATCTTAAGAGATTTAAAAGATTAGTATTTTCTACCACTAACCCAGAAGAGGTCAGGTCTCATATAGAAAATGTAATGACTATTGTTAATGATCATTCGATCGATTCAATGGAATTAATCCCAAAAGTTAAATGGGATGCATAATCATTAGGCACAAATATCTATTTTTCAAAAAAAAGAGAAAAAAGATTGACAAAGTACTTGACAATGTAAAAAAAGATTGATACATTTGACACCCGCTGCTGATAGTGGCGAAAACGTTCATTGACATAGGCAAGAAAATAGTATTG